>DSDS01000132.1 GCA_011048585.1 Desulfurivibrio alkaliphilus
ATCGCGGTGGCCCAGGAGATCGAAAAGGGCGAAACCCTGACCCAGGAGGTTCTGCTCACCGCGCCGCCGGCCCTGGCCTATCTGCAGGGGATGGCGGAGAAGCTCGGCGCGGGCAAAAAACAGATCGGTGACCTGCTGCGGGGCCTGGACGAAAGCGACAAGAAGGCTATGGAACAGGCCCGGACAGATTTCTGTTGGCAGGTTGAGGAGGCGGTGCGGCTGGCCCGGGAAAGCTCTGAGCTGCGCCGGGATCTCCTCGAATGCCGCAGCGGGGCCGATGACAGCGAGACGCGCAAGCTTCGCGCCCGGATCAACCGCAACAGCAAAGCCCAGAGCAACCTGTTCGCCCAAAATCGCCTGAGCGCCAAACATCTGCAAGGCATGGCCAATTGCTTGCGCCGTCTGGAAAAGAGCTGTCAGCAGGAGCGCGCCGCCTTGGCGGAGGCGGAGCTGCCGGCCTGGCGGAAACGCTGCCTGGAAAAGTATGGGCTCGATCACGAGGGACTCAAGGCCGTCCTGGAGCAGGTCGGCCACGGCGAGGAGGTGAGCCGGGCGGCCAAGAATCGCCTGGTGCAGGCCAACCTGCGGCTGGTGGTCAGCGTGGCCAAGAAATACGCCGGTCGCGGCCTGCAACTGCTGGACTTGATCCAGGAGGGCAATATCGGGCTGATGAAGGCGGTGGAGAAATTCGAATACCGCCGGGGCTACAAATTCAGCACCTACGCCACCTGGTGGATCCGCCAGGCGGTGACCCGGGCGATTGCCGACCAGGGCCGGACCATCCGGATTCCGGTCCACATGATCGATACCATCAACCGGATGCTCAAGGGAGCCAAGGAGTATCAGCGGCAGCACGGCCGGGAACCAACCCCCGAAGAGATGGCCGAACACCTGGGAGTTGATCTGGCCAAAGTCAAGAGCGTGCTGAAAATCGCCAAGGAACCACTCTCCCTCGACACGCCGGTGGGCAGCGGCGAGGACAGCTTTCTCTCCGATTTCATCGAGGATGCCGATTCCACCGCCCCCGACGAGGCCACCATCTATGACAACCTGCGGGTCAATCTGAGTCGGGTTCTGAAGACCCTGACCCCCCGGGAAGAGAAAGTGCTGCGGATGCGTTTCGGGCTGGACACCTCCCTCGACCTGACCCTCGAGGAGGTGGGCGAGAGTTTCGCGGTCACCCGGGAACGGATTCGCCAGATCGAGGCCAAGGCCCTGAAAAAACTGCAACACTCCTCCCGACGCAACCAGCTATCCCCCTTTTATGACGACTGAGCCGGATCAACGTCTGCTGGCCTGGCTGACCCTGGCCCACACCCCCGGTCTTGGGCTGGTGGGAGCCAACCGGCTGCTCGGCCACTACGGCGGAATTGAGGCCATCCTCTCCGCCGGAGCCCGAGAGCTGCAAGCCCGAACCGGCCTGCGGGCCGCGGTGGCCCAGGCCCTGGCCAAGCAGGCCGCCCGGCCCAAGGCCCAAAGGGAGCTGACCCTGATCCGGCGGGCCGGCTACCACTGCCTGCCCTGGGATGATCCCGCCTATCCGGCCCTGCTGCGGGAGATCAGCGACCCGCCCCTGATCCTCTACGGCCGGGGCGACCTGCAGGCTCTGACCCAGGGGGCGATAGCGGTGGTCGGCGCCCGAGCAGCCACGGTTTACGGGCAAAAGATCGCGGCCGGCATGGCGGCCGGACTGGCCGCCGCCGGTTTTACCGTGGTCAGCGGCGGCGCCCTGGGGATCGACAGCGCCGCCCACCAAGGGGCCCTGGGGGTTACCGGCGGCCGCACGGTGGCGGTGCTGGGCTGCGGGCTAGATATCGCCTACCCCCCGCAGAACGGCAAGCTTTTTGCCGCGATCGCCCGCAACGGCCTGCTCTTGAGCGAATACCCTCCCGATACCCCGCCCGAACCCTTTCGCTTTCCCGCCCGCAACCGCATCATCAGCGGCATCAGTTCCGGCTGCGTGGTGGTCGAGGCTGCCCGGCGCAGCGGCTCGCTGATCACCGCCAAACTGGCCCTGGAACAGGGCCGGGAGGTTTTCGCGGTCCCCGGTCGGGTGGACACCGGCAAGAGTGAAGGTTGCCATCGCCTGATTCAGGAGGGAGCCAAGCTGGTACACCGGGTTGAGGATATTCTGGGGGAGATGGCCGCCTCCCCCCTGGCGGGCGGAGGGGCAACCCAGCCGGAAACAGGTGGGCTTGACGATTCTGGCGGCAGCGAGGAAGAGCGCCAATTGCTGGCCGCCCTCGACACCTACCCCCGCGATATCGAAGAGATCATCGCCGCCTGTACCCTACCCGCCCACCGGATCAACGCCCTGCTGCTGGAGCTGGAGCTGAAGGGCCGGGTGGAAAGCTCCCCGGGCCCCCAGTATCGCCTTAACCGTTAAAAACCCTGCCTGTCAATCAACAGAAGCAGCTTTGACAATCATCACTTGACAGTCGGCGGCTGACGGTTTATCGGTCTTCGGGACAAATTTGCGGCCCCCGGCCACCATGCCACTAAAATGAGAGCGTTAATTAATGGGAAAATCACTACTGATCGTTGAATCTCCGGCCAAGGCGCGGACTTTACAGAAATACCTGGGGCGAGAGTTCACGGTAAAGGCCTCCGTGGGTCATATTCGTGATCTTCCGGTTAAAACCCTGGGGGTGGACATCGATGACGATTTCGCCCCCCAGTATGTGACCATCAAGGGTAAGGCCAAGGTGATCAGCGACCTGAAGGCCGCCGCCAAGGGAGCCGACCAGATTTTTCTGGCCCCCGACCCCGACCGTGAAGGGGAGGCGATCGCCTTCCATATCGCCGAATCCCTCAAGTCGCTGAAAAAGCCGATTCATCGCGTGCTGTTCCACGAACTGACCAAAAAGGCGGTACTGGCCGCCCTGGAGAAAGCCGGCGAGGTCGACCGCCATCTCTTCGAGGCCCAGCAAGCCCGCAGGGTACTGGATCGCCTGGTGGGCTACCAGATCTCCCCCCTGCTCTGGGACAAGGTACGCCGGGGGCTGAGCGCCGGCCGGGTGCAGTCGGTGGCGGTGAGGATGATCTGCGAACGGGAGCAGGAGATCGAGCGCTTTGTCCCCGAGGAGTACTGGTCGATCCAGACCAGCCTGGCCGGCCCCACCCCCCCGCCTTTCATGGCCATGCTGGAAAAGGTCGCCGGCAAAAAACTGGACAACCGCAAAGAGAAAATCGCCGACCAGGCGGCGGCGGAGAAGCTGGTGGCCGAACTCCAACAGGCCCGGCTCACCGTGGCCGGGGTCGAGAAAAAACAGAAGAAACGGCAGCCCAGTCCCCCCTTCATCACCAGCACCATGCAGATGGACGCCAACCGCAAGCTGCGTTTTTCGGCCAAGAAAACCATGACCCTGGCCCAGCGCCTCTATGAAGGGATCGACCTGGGCCAGGAGGGCCCCGTGGGCTTGATCACCTACATGCGAACCGACTCCACCCGGATCAATGACGAGGCCCTGGAGCAGGCCCGGGATTATATCCAGACCACCCACGGCCCCGATTATCTGCCGGCCAAACCGGTGCGTTACAAAACCGGCAAAGCCGCCCAGGACGCCCACGAGGCGGTGCGACCCACCGATGTAAACCTCACCCCGGAACGGCTGGCCAAGCTGCTGGACAAGGATATGCTGGCCCTCTACACCCTGATCTGGAAGCGTTTCGTGGCCTGTCAGATGGCTCCGGCCCTCTACGACCAGACCAGCATCCGGGTTACCGCCGGCCCCCACGAGCTGAAAGCCACCGGCTCCATCATGCGTTTTCCCGGATTCATGACCCTGTATGTCGAGGCGGAGGAGGATACTCCCGAAACCGGCTCCAAACAGGGGGGAGACGACGCCCTGCTGCCCGACCTCAAGGAGGGGCAGATCCTGGAGCTTAAGGAGATCACCCCCAAACAGCACTTCACCCAACCGCCGCCCCGCTACACCGAGGCCACCCTGGTCAAGGCCCTGGAGGAGAACGGGGTGGGTCGGCCCAGCACCTATGCCGCCATCATCTCCACCATTCAGGAGAAAGAGTATGTCCAACTGTCCCAGCGCAAGTTCACCCCCACCGACCTGGGTAAGGTGGTCAACGAACTGCTGGTGGCCCATTTCCCCAAAGTGATCGACGCCGATTTCACCGCCACCCTGGAAAAGGAGTTGGACGAGATCGAAACCGGCAAGATCGCCTGGGTCAAGGTGCTGCGCGATTTTTACGGGCCTTTCAAGGAAAACCTGGAACAGGCCAAGGAGGAGATGAAGTCGGTCAAGCACAGCGCCGTGCCCACCGGACTCTCCTGCCCCCTCTGCCAGGGCGAGCTGCTGATTAAGTGGGGCAAGAACGGCGAATTTCTGGCCTGCGAGAAGTACCCCGAATGTAAGCATACCCAGGACTTTACCCGGGACGAGGAGGGCAAGATCCAGCCCCTGGAACGGGAAAGCCCCGAGGAATCGGGCGAGATCTGCGAAAAGTGCGGTAAGCCCATGGTTTACAAACAGGGACGATTCGGGAGGTTTCTGGCCTGCTCCGGTTATCCCGCCTGCAAGAACGTCAAGGCGATCAGCACCGGCGTCCCCTGTCCGGTGGCGGAGTGCGAAGGCGAGATCGTCCAGAAGGTTTCCAAACGGGGCAAGGTGTTCTACAGTTGCAACCGCTACCCCGCCTGCACCTTCGCCCTCTGGGACAAGCCGGTGGCCCGCCCCTGCCCGATCTGCGGCTCCCCCTACCTGCTGGAAAAGGGCGGTAAAAAGGGAACCCGCCTGGTCTGCCCCGATAAAACCTGCCGTTACGCTGAAAAGTCGGAAGAGGAGGAGTAGGTTAAAAAAATGCGTGATTTGCCGCTGTTTATAGTTATACTAAACGCACGCGGTTTGAACTGAACAAAGGGAGGTCGTGATGGTTTCCGGGATTCACTCAGCGCTGTCCGGCCTGCTGGCGCTGCAAAAAAAAACAGCGGCCACGGCCCACAACACCGCCAACGTCAACACTGACGGCTACAAGAAGGTGCGGGTGACCCTGGCGGAGACGACTCCGCCGGGCGGGGTGGAAGCCCGGGCGGAAGTGGTGGCCACCCCCGGCCCGCTGGTCCAGGAGCAGACCGCCGCCGGCCCGGAGCTGGTGGAAAAATCCAACGTCGATCTGGCCGAGGAGCTGCCCAATCTGATGCTCAGTCGCCGTTACTACCAGGCCAACCTCAAGGTTGTTCAGACCGAAGATGAGCGCCTGGGCTCCCTGCTCGACATCAAAAGCTAACCCAGCTGACTAACTTCCCCAAAAACAAGTAAGCATCGGCGCAAACCAAGGTGGTGCCGGTTGCCGGTCATTGACGGTGGGTGATCCGGCCGGCCAGCACGGTGAGGATCGCCTTGCCCTCCAGCTCCCAGTCCAGAAAGGGGGAGTTGCGGCTTCGCGACTTGAGCTCGACGGCCCGGAAGATAAATTTACGCTGGGGATCGATCAGGGTCAGGTCGGCGGGTTCGCCCACCGCCAGACGGCCGCCCGGCACCCCGAGAATTCGGGCCGGGTTGGTGGAGAGCAACTCCACCAGGCGCAGGGGAGTGATCAGCCCCTCCCTGACCAGGGCCAGACTCAGGGGCAAAGAGCTTTCCAGGCCGATGATCCCATTGGCGGCCAGCTCGAATTCCAGATCCTTTTCCAGGCCGCTGTGGGGTGCATGGTCAGTGGCGATGGCGTCCAGGGTGCCGTCGGCCAGCGCCGCCTTGATCGCCGCCCGGTCGGCGGCACCGCGCAATGGCGGATTCATCTTGGCCCGGGTGTCATAATCTCCCACCGCCTCCTCGGTCAGGGTGAAATAGTGGGGGGCGGTTTCCGCCGTCACCTTCACCCCCCGCGCCTTGGCCCGGCGAATAAGGGCCACCGCCTCACCGGTGGAAACATGGGCGAGATGGAGCGGCCGGCCGGTGTATTCGGCCAGGGCCAGATCGCGATAAATCATAATCTCCTCGGCCACCGGAGGGATCCCCCGCAAGCCCAGGCGGGTGGAGATATCCCCCTCGTTCATCACCCCGTTGCGGCTCAAGCTTTCATCCTCGGGATGGCTAATCAGCAATAAACCGTGATCACCGGCATACTCCAGGGCCCGCCGCATCAGCTGGCTGTTGCTCACCGGGCAACCGTCGTCACTCACCGCCCGCACCCCGGCCCGGGCCAGCTCGCCAAAGGGAGCCAGGGTCTCACCCTTGCTGCCCAGACTGATCGCCCCCACCGGATAAACCCGGGCGCAAGCCTGGGCCGCCGCCGCCATGATCAGGGCGGTCACCGCCGGGCTGTCGTTCACCGGCCGGGTGTTGGGCATGCAGGCCACGGCGGTGAAGCCGCCGGCCGCCGCCGCCGCCGTGCCGCTGGCGATGGTCTCCTTGTGTTCGTCGCCGGGCTCTCGCAGATGGACATGGAGGTCGATCAGGCCGGGGGTCAGCCAGCAGCCGCTGCCATCAATCCGCCGCAGATCGGCGGGCAGGGCCGCCTCAGCGGGCGCGCCATTGCCCAACAGGGCGATCTCACCATCCCGGACCAGCAGATAGCCGGTCCCGTCCAGGCCGGAGGCCGGGTCCAGCAGCCGGGCGTTCTCAATCAAGATCGGGGTTTCCATCCTCACCTCTCTTCCCATTGCCTATTCACCACCCATGATAAGGTAGAGCAACGCCATCCGCACCGCCACCCCGTTGGTCACCTGGTCGAGAATCACCGAGCGGGGACCGTCGGCCAGGCCGGGGTCCAACTCCACCCCGCGGTTGATCGGACCGGGATGCATGATGATCGCGTCGGGCCTGGCCAGAGCAATGATTTCCGGAGTGATCCCGTAAAATATGGCGTACTCGCGCAAGGAGGGCAACAGGGGGTCCAATTGGCGCTCCTGCTGTATCCGGAGGGTCATCACCACATCGGCATCCCGCACCGCCTCCCGCACCGACGGGCAGACCACCGCGCCCATGGCGGCGATCCCCGGCGGAATCAGGGTGGCGGGCCCGGCCACCCTGACCTGGGCCCCCATCTTGCTGAAACCGATGATGTTGGAGTGGGCCACCCGACTGTGGGTGATATCCCCGATGATCGCCACCTTCAGCCCCGCGATCTCCCCTTTGTGCTCCCGGACCGTCATCAGGTCCAGCAGGGCCTGGCTGGGATGTTCATGGGCCCCGTCACCGGCGTTGATCACCGAGGCCCCGATGTGGCAGGCCAGCAGACCCGGCGAGCCGGAGCGGGAGTGGCGGATAATAATGCAGTCGGGGTTCATGGCCGCCAGGTTGCGGGCGGTATCGACCATGGTTTCACCCTTGACGGCACTGCTGCCGGCACTGGAGATATTGAAGGTATCGGCACTCATCCGCTTGGCCGCGATCTCAAAGGAGAGGCGGGTGCGGGTGCTGGGCTCGAAGAAGAGATTGATCACCGTCTTGCCCCGCAGGGTCGGCACCTTCTTGATCGAGCGCTGGGAGATCTCCTTGAAGGATTCGGCGGTCTGGAGAATAAAATCGATTTCCGGGGCCCTCAGCTGCGCCAGGCCCAGGATGTGTTTATGGGGAAAAAGCTGCCCGCTGCTCATCTTGTCCCCCCGTTCACTGAATCCCCCGCCCCAGCCGCCGCCAGCGGACCCGGTGGTTGTCCCGATCCCATGACCAGTAGAGGATAAAGGCTTTGCCCTTCAAGGCGCTGTTCTCCACCATCCCCCAAAAACGGCCGTCATGGCTGTTGTCGCGATTATCCCCCATGACGAACAGCTCCCCGGCCCCCACGGTCACCGGCCCGAAGTTATCCCGGGGCTGACGATTGGCGGGCAGAATCTCGGCGTCCCGAAAAACCGCCTTGGGGTCATCAAGGGGCACCCCGTCAATATAGACCCGCTTGTCGCGGATCTCCACGGTCTCGCCGGGCAGGCCGATCACCCGCTTGATATAGTCCTGGGTAGGGTTCTGGGGATATTTGAAGACCACCACATCATAGCGCTCCGGCTGGCGGATCTCGACCCAGACCTCTCCGCTGAAGGGATTGCGGACACCATAGATAAACTTGCTCACCAGCAGATGGTCGCCGACCAGCAGGGTCGGTTCCATGGAGCCGGAGGGGATCTTGAAGGCCTGGACCACGAAGGTACGGATAAACAGGGCCAGGAGCAGGGCGATGATGATGGCCTCGGCGTACTCGCGGAAAACCGATTTGGTTTTCCCCGCCGATTCCCGGGTTGTATCGGCCAAACCACTTCCTCCCCTGCTGGTGTTGCCGGCTGCGCCGGTACGGCTTCCTTAAACCTGTGCTGATATACCGCAAAGCTGATAAAAAGACAAGCAAGCGATGGACGACTAACAACAATATGGTTGACATAATCAGCTTTCTGCTTGACATCGCTACGCTTTTATGTCCTTAATACGGAAACGGCCATATTGGGGAGTGTTATTATCGTCCCGATCTGGCGAGTTTTAACCCGAAAATGGGGAAAAAGGACTAAACGGGAAGGGAATCGAAACCGCCAATGGCCCCCAAAATGCCGCAACTTAAGCTCAGCTTGCCCTCCCTCGGCGGCCTGACCAGCCGCTTCTCTCTGCCGTTCATGGCCCGGGGCGAGGCCCTGGCCCTGGGCCTCGATATCGGGTCCCACGCCGTGAAGGCCTGCGAGTTGCAACGCAGCGGCTCCGGCTACCTGCTGAAAAGTCTGGGCAGCGCCCTGATGCCCCCCGACACCATCGAAGACGGCGCCCTGGTGGAACCGGCGGCGGTGGCCGGGGTGATCGGCAACCTGCTGGGCAACCTGGGCAGCAGGAACAAAAAGGTGGCCATCTCCGTCTCCGGCTATTCGGTGATCGTCAAGAAGATCAATCTGCGGGTGATGAGCAGCGAGGAGTTGGAGAAACATCTCCACGAAGAGGCGGAGCAGTACATCCCCTTCGACATCGACGACGTTTACCTGGACTGCCAGGATCTCCATACCAACACCGGCGAAGATGATCACACCGATATCATGCTGGTGGCGGCCAAGAAGGAGCTGGTGGACGGCTACCTCGGCATGCTGGAAGATCTGGGCCTGGAGACGGTGGTGGTGGACGTGGACGCCTTCGCCCTGGAAAACGCCTTCGAGGCCGCCGGCGGCCCCGACGAAAGCGCGGTCCTGGTTGATATCGGTGCCTCCAAGATGAACATCAATATAGTATCCGGCGGGGCTTCGGCCCTGGCCCGTGACGTGATCCTGGGGGGCCGGCAGTTGACCGAGCAGATCCAGCGGGCCCTGGATATCTCTTTTGAGGAGGCCGAGGAGATCAAACTGGGCCTGACCCCGGCCCCGGAAAATGCCCGGCAGCGGGTGGAAAAAATTGTGCTGGAGGCCTGCCGCCAGTGGAGTGCCGAGATCAAGCGGGCCTTGGACTTTCACCAGACCACCAGCCCCGAGCAGGCGGTGGAACGGATCGTTCTCAGCGGCGGCGGGGCCAACATTGCCGGGCTGGCCGATCTTTTCAGCCAGGAAAACAACCTCCCCACCACCATTTTCAACCCCTTCGCCCGGGCCGTGGTGGACCAAAAGCGCATCGACCCGGCCTATCTCCGGGCCGTGGCTCCGTCAATGGCCCAGGCCGCCGGTCTGGCCACCAGACTGGTGGAGTTTTAGGGAGCCGCCATGATCAAGATCAACCTGCTACCCATCAAAGAGCTTAAGCAGCGGCGGCGGCGGCGCCAGGAACTCTTTTTCCTGGTCGGATCCCTGACGGCTTTGCTGCTGCTGCTGGTGGTGGCCACCCTGGCGCTCAACGCCCAGGTCAACGGGCTCAAGGCGGAGATCGTCGAGCTGGACCGCCAGAAGGCCTCCCTCCAATCGATTCAGCGCCAGATCACTGCCCTGCAGCGGCAACAGGAGGCCCTGGAAACCAAGATCAGCGCCATCAGAACCCTGCGCACCCACTCCCAGCTTCCCGTCCGGGTGTTGGATGAGATCAGCAACCGCACCCCGTCCCAGCGGATGTGGCTCAACTCCCTGCGCCTGGCCGGCAACACTCTGAGTATCGCCGGGGTGGGACTGGATAATCCCACCATCGCACAGTATATGCAAACCCTGGAACGCTCCCCCTACTTCGCCGGGGTCGATCTGGCCAGCACCGCCCAAACCGATATCGGGGGGCAGAAGCTCAAAACCTTCTCCCTGACGATCAGGGTCACCCCGCCGCCGGCCAAGGAAGCACCGGAGGGGGAGGGAGAGCAATGATGAAACTTAACCCCACCATGTTGCTGAAAAAACTGGACGGGTTGCTGGAAACCTGGACCGCCCGGCTGACCAAAGTCCACAAACTGCTGATCTGCGCGGCAGTATGGGCGGTACCGGCGGCCGCCTTCGTCCTGCTGGTTTTCATGCCCAAGACCGAGGAGATGGGGCAGCTGCGGGACCGAATCAGTCGCTTAAACAACGAGATAAGCAAGCTGCGGACCGTGGCCGCCCAGCTCGACCAGCACAAGGCGAAAATGGCCGAGGTGGAAGAGCACCTCCGGATCGCCTCGCTGCTGCTGCCCGAGGAGAGGGAGATTCCCCACCTGCTGACCAACATCTCCAACCTGGGCACCGATGCCGGCTTGGACTTCATCCTGTTCCGGCCGCAAGCCGAGGTACGAAAGGAATTTTACGCGGAAATTCCGGTTGATATTTCAGTTCGTGGCCCCTACCATCAGGTCGGGAAATTTCTGGACCAGATCAGCAAACTGCCGCGGGTAGTCACGGTCAGCAACCTCAACATGGGTTCCCCCAGCCAGACCGGTGGGGTCATGAACCTCAACACCACTTTTACCCTGCTGACCTACCGCTTTATCGAACCGGAACCGGAACCGGCGCCCCGGGCCCGGCAACCGGCCAGAAGACGGTGAGACGGCATATGGCACTCAACATTGGAAAAAGCGGCGGAATCTCCGCCCTGTTTGTTCTCCTGCTGCTCCTCTGCCCCGGAGCCGGCCTGAGCGAAAGCCGGGAGGAATCACCGGGGGAGGAGCTGTCCCGGCAGCCGCCGCTCTCCCTGCTGGAGGAGCTGCAGCTTAGCCCCGACCCCTTTTTCTATCGCCAGACCGGGCGGCCCGACCCCTTCATGCCTTTTGTGACCATCCGCCCCGCCGCCACGGCTGCCGGCAAACCGGACAAGGCCGAGGCGGAGGAGGTTTTAACCGGCCTGCGCCGCTTCGAACCCGAACAACTCACGCTCACCGCCATCGTCCTGAGTGACAAAGCCTCCCTGGCCATGGTCGAGGACAGCACCGGCTACGGCCATATCATCAGACGGGGCAGCTCCATCGGCCGCAGCGGCCGGGTGGAAAGGATCACCGCCGATCGGGTTATCATTCGCCAGGAGCTCGTCACCCTGACGGGAGAGCAAGAATATCGCACCGTCGAACTGGTGCTAATGAGAGAGGGAGAGGATAAATAATGAAGCGTTTCCCCTTTTGGCTTCCGGCGTTGCTCGTCGCCGTCCTGGCCGGGACTATTCTGGGCAGCGTCTCCGCCC
Organism: Desulfurivibrio alkaliphilus; assembly: GCA_011048585.1. Taxonomy (GTDB): domain Bacteria; phylum Desulfobacterota; class Desulfobulbia; order Desulfobulbales; family Desulfurivibrionaceae; genus Desulfurivibrio; species Desulfurivibrio alkaliphilus_A. The sequence goes on from DSDS01000132.1 coordinate 11,478, forward strand.
AGGCCTCGACCGGCGGCGAAACCTACACCATCAACTCCCTGACCCTGGAAGGAGATCAGGAGGAATTGCGCCTTCAAATTTCCGGGGACGCGCCACCCACCTACACAGCCTATCGCCTTTTCGATCCCCCCCGGCTGGTGATCGACATTGCCGACGCCCGCCTGCCCGAGGAGACCATCTTTCCCGCCGCCCCGCCGCGGGGTCCGGTGCGCCAGGTGGTGGGGCGGAGTTTTGGCGATCAGCAGCTCACCATCGTGCGGCTGGAGGTTATGCTAACCGGCGACCCCGATTATGACACCACTCGCCGGGATCACGATATTGTGGTCACCTTTTCCGCTCACCAGCCCAGCGCTACCGAGGAAAAACCGGTAGCAACCACCCCGAAGAAGATCCTGCCCGCCGCCGACGAGGCGGCAGCCAAGGCGGAAGCGGAAATTGAAACGGAAACCGAACCCGGGGCGGTGGCAGCCATCATCGCCGACCTGCGGGGGAAACGTCACGCGGGGGTGGTGGAGGCCGTTCGGCCCCGCATCCCCTCCCTGGAGTTTCACGCCGGGGCCCGACCGTCGGCTACTCCGGCCAAACCGGAACCCAAGGCC
>DSDS01000084.1 GCA_011048585.1 Desulfurivibrio alkaliphilus
CCCCCGCTCCTTGACCCCCAGCCCCGCCGCCAGTTCAAGAAAGGCCGGGCGGGCGGCGGCAAAGCCGTTGCTGAAATCGAAAACCGGGCTCAGAATCGGCCGCCGCTGGCTGGCCCTGAAGGTGCCGCGCAGATAGTAGGGTTCGCCCTGAACAAAGGGACAGGTGCAGGAGACCGTGGCGTCATCGGCCACCCTGATCGCCCGGATATGGGGCAGAAAGATAAAATCGGGCTCCTTGGCCAGCAGATCGGCCATAAAGCCGTGGGCCAGTTCCACCGGGAAACAGAAGGGGGCGTTACGCTGGTCGACCCCGGCGGGATCAACCCGGTCCGGCAGCACCAGCCGATAACCCAGCTCGCTGAAAAAACGGTTGAAGAGCGGGAAGAAGGTGTTGACCAGAAAGGAGCGGTTCATCCCCACCGTGGGGCGGAGGTCGGCGGGATCGGTCGGGGCCAGGTCGCGGAAGACCCGGCGCTGCCGCTGGACCACCAGGTCCAGGCCGCCGACCTCCACCTTGCGCTTGAAGAGAAGGTTGTCGTAACGGTTGCAGATCCCGCCAAAGGGGTAGCTCTTGCCGTCGATCACCACCCGGGAGATCTCGCAGCCCCGGTCGCAATCCTTGCCGCCGCCGCATTTGAAGGGCTGGCCGTAGGCGACCTCGCGGGCGATCAACCGGTCCAGGTCGAAACTCTTGGGCGGCAGCATCCCCTGCTCCAGGCGGCGCTCCACCTCCAGGGCCACCCCGAAGGCCCCCATCAGGCCGGGATCGGGCGGCACCACCATCTTCTTGCCGGTCAGGGCGGCCATGGCGGCCGGTATCGCCCGGTTGTAGCAGACCCCGCCCTGGATGAAGACCTTGCGCCCCACCGGCCGATTACCCTTGACCCGGTTGGTGTAGTTCATACAGATCGAGTAAACCAAGCCGGCCACGATGTCGGGCAGCGGCACCCCCTCCTGGGCCGCCCCCTTAACATCGGAACCGATAAAGGCGGCGCACTGATCGCTGAAGTTGGGCGGGGCGGTGGCCTGATAGGCGGTGTCGCCGATCTCGGTCACCCCGATCCCCAGACTCTCCTTGGCCGCCTCCTCCAGGAAGGAGCCGGTACCGGCGCTGCAGGCCTCGTTCATGGCGTAGTCGGAGGGCACCCCGTTGGTGATGTAGGTATATTTGGCGTCCTGGCCGCCGATCTCGAAGATGGTGTCCACCTCCGGGTCGAAGTGGACGGCGGCGGTGGCGTGGGCGATGATCTCGTTGATCACCCCTTCGCTCAGGGCGTGCAGGCCGGCGATCTGGCGGCCGGAACCGGTCACCCCCAGCCCCTCGATCACGATCTGGTGGCGCAGCTCCGGTCCCAGTTGCTCGGCCAGGGAGGCGTAGACCCGGCGGGAGGCCCCCACCGGATCGCCGTTGGTCCGCAGGTAATCGGCGGCGACGATGGCCTTGTCGCGGCGCCGCATGATCACCCCCTTGGTGGTGGTGGAACCGACATCAAGACCCAGAATGCAACGATCACCAGGCTGGGCCCGCCCCCGGGGATGCTCCTTGAACTCCACCTGATCCTGGAACTCGGTCAGGGGTTTGAGGTAGGAGAGATTAAGCCTCTGGGTTCCAAAAACCCCGTCCAGATCGCGCACCGGCCGAGTTTCATGCTCCAGGGCCCAGCGGGCCGCCCCCAGGGCCTCCATCACCGGGGCCTCGTCCAGGATCAGCAGATCGGCGATCTCTTCCCGCAGGTAGTGAACCATGGCCCGGTTGGCGGCACAGCCCCCGATCAGCAGCACCTGCCGGCTGGGCATCTTTTTAAGCAGCTCCAGGATCTTGCCGGCCATCATCCGCGACAGACCCGCCACCACCTGATCCTTGGGAATTCCCTTGTTAAGGGCGTGGGTACAGTCACTCTTGCAGAAAACCGAGCAGCGGCCGGAAACCTGGTAGTGCTTATCGGGCAGACTCATCTCCTCCACCTCGGCCAGCGAGAGCGACATCCGCCCCAGCTGCTGCAGCAGGAACTCACCGGTGCCGGAGGCGCACTTGTTGCCGCTGTGGATGTGCTGGATCCGGCCCTCCTCGTCGAGCTGGTAAACCATGAAGGATTCACCCCCGGCCGAGACCACCGTCCGGTAGGGGTGGCCGGCCGGCAGCAGCAGGCGGCAGGCCAGCTCCACCGCCTCCGGCTCCGAGATGGTGGAAAGAGTAAGGTGGCGGCGGAACTTGCGGCCGGTGGCCGCTACCTGCAAAGAACCCAGGTTATCGATTTCCGCCAGCAGCTCCCGCAGCACCCGACGCGGATTACCCTCGTGGGACCGGCTCCGGCGCAGCACGATTCGCTCCTCCCCGCCCCCATCCCGCGCCATCCCCACCAAAGAGATGGTGGAAGCCCCCAGGCAGATACCCAAAGCTTGCATAGTTTCTCCACTAATGGTTATTAACCGACAACTGTCGCACCAAGATTAAATGTTCGTAATATAATGGATCGAAACCAATCCCGCTCCCGCTTTTTGCGAGATGACCGCCCCCACCCCCTGGATAGCACGCTGTAATAGATGACGGCCACCCGGCCGCCAATAGTTACCCCTGCACCGCCGGGGTCATGGATGCAGGCAGCTGGCGCCTTCCGGCCGGAAAGCATCACCGCCAGCAGTAATCATATCTATTTGATGAAGCTATAATTTTCCGGCTTTTTTTGTTGACATCTTCTTTACCGGTCCGTTATAGAGTTACACACTCGGTAAAATCAGGGGAGCGCTTCCGGCCTCTCTGTTTTTTCATTACGGTAACTACCACTAATTTTCATCACTTCACACCTCTAACCAAAAGGAGAACGACCATGGACCTGAACAGCATTACTCCCGACCTGACCCTGGACACCAAAGGATTGAGCTGCCCCATGCCCCTGCTGAAGACCAAGAAAGCGGTCAACCAGATCAGCTCCGGCCAGATCCTGGAGATCCTGGGCACCGACCCCGGTTCCAAGAACGACATGTCCGGTTGGTGTGAGCGTGAAGGCCATGAGTTCCTCGGCATCAAGGACGACGACGGCTTTTTCCGGGTTTACCTCAAGAAGGGTTGATTAACGATTTAACTTATCGAATATTATTCTTGACGGAGGAGCAAGATGGCAAAAAGTTTAGGAATTTTCGTAACCAACCCTGACAACATGCAGCATATCCTGGGAGTGACCAAGGCCGCCAAAGCTAAGGGCGCCAAGGTAAAGGTCTTCTTCACCTGGATGGGAACCAAGCTGTCCAAGGATCCCGCCTTCCCCCAGCTGGTGGAGATGGCCGATGATGTTTCGATCTGCGTCGACAGCTACAAGAATATGGGCTACGAGGTCAGCGACGTACCCACCGGCCTGACCCCGGACAAGATGGCCACCCAGGCCCAGCACGGCGCCATCATTGAAGGCTACGACCGCTACTTGACCTTATAGGAGGGGAGGATAACATGTCGAAAAAAGTTTGTTTCTTGTATAAAAATCCGGACTATGTCGTGGACGGTATGCGCTCGGCCCTGGGCCTGTCGGTGGAAAACAACTACGCCTTCGGGGCGGTCCTGTGCAAGATGGATAAGCTTGACGAGCACAACATGGAGAACCTGGACTGGATCCGGGATATGGAGGGCGAGGTCTTCTCAACCCTGCCGGAAAATTGCGAGACCAACGGCCTGACGCCCATCACCTTGGAAGAGCTGGGCCAGAAGCTGCGCGAGATGGACTTCATCATCCCCTTCGGAACCAAGTAACTTGTCCTTCATTAAAGCACAGGAGTAAAACCATGAAGATCCTGAATGTATATCGTTCGGAGCCGGACAGCGACGTTAAGAAGCTGGTTGAAATCGTCACCGAAGGCCGGGAGGCCACCGAATTCAAGCTCTACGGCGGCGAAGTCGATTACGACAAGCTGGTGGATATGGTATTCGAGGCCGACAAGACCGTATGTTGGTGGTAGGGTAAACGCGCGGCGCCACCGAACGTTTACCACTGTATCATCCACGGGGGGCGGGGCCGGGCGTTTTCGCGCCGCCTTGGCTCCCCGTTTTTTTCTCCGGCGTGACTTGCCGATCACTCCTTTCGGGACGAAGCTTTGGGTGCTGCTCCTTATCTTTCGGTGGTTATTCCCAACCATAATGGGGCCGCCACCATCGGCCTCTGCCTGGAGGCGGTTCTGGCCTCGAAAACCGAGGTGGAGTTCGAGGTGGTGGTGGCCGACGACGGCTCCCGGGACGATTCGGTGGCGATCATCCGCCGCTATCCCTGCCGACTGGTAGAGCTGCCCCGGCAGCGCGGGGCCTCGGCGGCCCGTAATGCCGGAGCGGCGGCGGCCAGGGGCGAGGTGATCCTCTTTATCGACGCCGACTGCATTGTCCTGCCGGAGACGGTGACCGCGGCGGCAATGGCCGGCCGCCGCTCCGGGCCGGAGTGGATCATCGGCGGCACCTACACCCGGCTCCCCTACGACCGGGGTTTTTTTAGCCGCTTCCAGTCGGTCTTTATCCACCACTTTGAAACCAAACGGCTGGAAGCACCCGATTATGTCGCCACCCACGCCATGGTGATCCATGCCGCCACTCTGCACGCCGCCGGCGGCTTTCCGGAAAAATTTCTGCCGATTATCGAGGATGTGGAGTTCAGCCACCGGCTGCGCCGCCTGGGCTACGGGATGCGGATGGACCCGGCCATCCTGGTACGCCATCTCTTCAATTACGATCTGCGCCGCTCCCTGAAAAACGCCTGGCGCAAATCGCGTTACTGGACGATCTACTCCCTGGGCTGCCGTGACCTGTTGAGCGATTCCGGCACCGCCTCCCACGAACTCAAGATCAACGTACTCGCCCTGGCCCTGGCCCTGACCCTGCTGCTGGCCGGACTGCCGCTGGCCTTTGCCCTGACCATAACGGCCAATCTCTGGGTCCAGCGCCACCTGCTGGCCGCCTTTTTTCAGACCGGCGGGCTCCCCTTCGCCCTGGCCGCCGGGGCCTACTACACCCTGCTCTATCCCTTGCCGGTGGGCCTGGGGGGCTTGGTCGGCGCCTGGCAATTTTACCGGGGGACCCGATGAGCACTTCCCCCAACCGCTACTCCCCCTTCCGCCATTGGAGCGATATCCTCTGGAAACGGCGCCCCATTCACCTGACCGTTTTTCTGACCCGACGCTGTAACCAGCGCTGCTCCTTCTGCTTCTACCTGGCCGCCGACTCCCCACCCGGAACCGGGAGCGACGCCGGCGAGCTGACCCTGGCCGAGCTGGAGAAGATCGCCGCCTCCTGCCCGCCCCTGCTTTGGCTGGCCTTCTCCGGCGGGGAGATCTTCCTGCGTTCCGATCTGGCCCGGATCACCAGCGCCTTCTACCGCCGGACCAAACCGGCCATCATCCTGCTGCCCAGCAACGGCCTGGCCACCGATCAGATTGTGAAAACCACCGCCGGAATTGTCCGCGACTGCCCCAAAAGCACGGTGGTGGTCAAGCTCTCCCTGGACGGCCCCGAGGAGGTCCACGACCGCCTGCGCGGAGTGCCGGGGGCCTATGCCGCCTGCCTGCGCACCGCCGCCGCCCTGGGCGAACTTCAGGAGCGCTACCCCAACTTCGAGCTGGGGATCAATTCGGTCTTCTGCCCGGCCACCCAGGAGAGCATGATCGCCACCATCGACCTGGTCGCCGCCCTGCCCTTCATCCACACCCACACCATCTCTTTAGCCCGGGGGGATCTCGCTGACAAGAGCCAGTTGACGGCGGATCTGGAGCAATACCAGGCCGCCTGCGCCTACCTGGAACAGAAGCTGAAAAACCGCCAGGCCGCCACCTACCGTTTCGGCGGCGCCCGGCTGAAGGCGGCCCAGGATATCCTCCAGCGGCGCTACATCCTGCGAACCGCCCAGGAGCAAAAAGCGCAGCTGCCCTGCTTCGCCGGCCGCCTGAACCTGGTGATCACCGACGACGGCACCGCCTATCCCTGCGAATCCTTCATCCCCCCCATGGCGATGGGCAACGTCCGGGCCTATGACGGAGATCTCAACCGCCTGCTGCGCTCCGAGCAGGCCCGGCTGGTGGTGGCGGCCATCGCCCGGGAGGGCTGCCACTGCACCCACGAGTGCTACATGATGACCAACATCCTCTTTAACCCCGCCACCTATCCGGCCCTGTTCAAAGAGTACTTGCAGTTTAAATAGCCGGTCACCGACGGCCGAAAAACTTGCCCCCGAAATGGAGCCAGAAGAGACTCTTGACCCCTTCCCAGGCGGCCTTCAGGTCATTGACGCTGCGCAGGGCCAGTAGCCGCCGCCAGAGGAATCTGGGCCGGGAGTAGAAGCGTTTGAAGGCGATCCGGCGCAACTCGTTGATCTCCTCCCGGGTCATGCTGTAGGGGATAAAGGCCGCCCCCTGATAGGTGTAGTCGGACAGATCGTGGGAGACGGTACCGTATTTCTCCAGATTGTCCCACAGCTCGGTGCCGGGGAACGGGGTCAGGGCGTGGAAATTGGCGATGTCGGGGTCGATCTCCAGGGCAAACTCGATGGACTTGAGGCCGTCGGCGAAGGTCTGACCGGGGATGCCGAAGAGAAAGGGGGTGTAAACGGTGATTCCCACCCGCTTGGCGGCCGCCACCGCCTTCCTGATCTGGGCCAGGGTGGTCCCCTTGTGGATGGTGTTGAGATCCTTTTGCACCCCGCTTTCAGCCCCAAAGAGGATGGCCCAGCAACCCGCCTCCTTGAAGGCCCTGAGCAGCTTCTCATCCACTTGGTTGACGACCGCCGAGGCAAACCAGGTGAAATCGAGTTTTTCCTCCTTGATACGCCGGGCCAGCTCCATGGCCCGATCATAATCCGCCGCCAGGGTGTCGTCGATGAACTTGATCTCCCGATAGCCTTGGGCCAGGCAGTGACGGATCTCGGCCATCACGTTGTCCACCGAACGGTAGCGGATCCCGCTCTTGCGGCTCTTGTCGATCTGAAAGCAGTAGAGGCAGCGCCGATTGCAGCCCCGGGAGGTGATAATCACCGCCACCGGCTTCCGCTTGTAAGTGGCGGGAGGGGGTACGTACTGGCCGGCGGCATCCCCCAACAGCTCGCGGGCCGGGAAAGGCAGGGCATCCAAATCGGTGATCAGGGGTCGGGGGGGATTTTTCACCACCTCTTCACCCCGGCGCCAGACCAGGCCAAGCACCCCGGTAAAATCGCCAGAATCCAGCCGTTGCAGCAGTTCCACCACCGTCTCTTCACCCTCGCCGGTGACCACCGCGTCCAGTTGCGGGCATTCCACCAGACACTGCTCCTGAACGGCGATGGGGAACGGCCCCCCCACCGCCAGGAAAAAGTCGTCCCGAGCCTCCCGGAGGGCCGCGGCCATCGCTTGAGCCTTCCGCCAACCGAAGGTGGTGGAGTAGAGGCCGACAAACTCCGGCCCAAACTCAGCCACCCCGGCCATGATCTGGCGGTGGGTCATAAAGGCGCCGTTGTAAAAGCGGACCTCGTGCCCGGCCCGCTGTAGGGCCGCGGCCACGTAGAGGGTTCCCAGGGGTTGCCAGTAGTTGATCTGGCTGCCCGCCGTCTTACTGGCGAAAATCTCCTCGGGAAGCCAGGGGGGAATAATCAGAGCGCATTTCATCATTAACACCAGAGGCTGAAAAACGAGGAGGACCACCGCTGCCTCAGCGATGATCCTCCTTAAGAAACTGGCTGACTTACAAAGCGCAACGGACCGCGCTTACATATCCAGCACGCCCTTCTGGGTCTTCTCGTTCCAGGTTACCGCCAGATACCAGGCGGCCATGGCACCGAAAATCAGGGCCAGGGTGCCGCCGTAGCCCAGGAAGGTAAAGGGCAGGTAAACAAAGCTGCCCAGGGAACCCTCATAGAAGGGCAAGGGCTGACCGGCCTGGTACCAGGCGCCAATCCCTTCGATATCACGGGGCCCATGGATAAACTTGCTGGTCAACGCCGTTCCGAGACCGAAGAAGGGTACCACGATCCAGAGTTTGATCTGGCCCTCCCCAACCCGCCAAAGCGTCCCGGTCCCGCAGCCGCCGGCCAGCACCGCGCCAAAGGCGAAGATCACCCCGCCCAGCACGCCGCCCCAGCCGAAAACGCCGCGCAGGTAGTGGCCGGGATCGACATAGCCTTGGTACTTAAGGACCGCGATCCCTAGCGCCAGCAGGGCCACCGAAAGGGCGACGGCCTTGGCCATCTTGCAATCCCCGGTCATATGGGGCTCACGGAAGCCCTGGATCATGCACCAGCGGCCCCGATGAAAAGTGTAGCCCAAGGCCGCGGCCAACAGCAGAATTCCACCAAGAGTACCCAAGGGTGACCAGCCCTTATGGCCCCAGAAAAACTCCTCACTGCCGGCGTAGGCGTAAGCGCCAATGATGATCCCCAGCAGGGCCAGGATTCCCAACACAATCTGGAAAGCGGGCGGAACAGTAATGGTTTTGGCCCCGCCCTGGCCCCAAGAGATGTTCTCCATCTCCCAGTAGGTATATTTCAGGGCCAGGATGGCACCGATGACCAGGCCGACAAACATCGAGAAACCATGGGCGGAAAGGTTGCCCAAGGCGTTGTAAAACCCGCCGACGTTACAACCGCCGCCCAGGACGGCCCCGATCCCCATCAGGGAACCGGCCACCACCGCCTTGACCATCTCCAGCCGGGGTGGAATCCGGAAGGCGAAGTTACCGCCCAGACAGGCGGAAACAAAGGCCCCGCCGATAAAGGCGATCCCGATCACCGAACTGCTGTGCAGAAAAATGTTGCTGGGTGCCGCTTCGTTGATCCCGACTCCGTAAAGGATCCAATCACCCCAGTTCTGAACCGCGCCGGCGGCCCCCCAGGAGGTGTACCAGGCGGCAATCACCACGCTCAAAAAAGCGATGATGACCCCGGTGATGTAGGGATCCCATTTGTCTTTACATAGAATTTTGTAGAGCTCCCTCGCCTTCTCCCCAAGCACGCTTCCTTCGCTCATACCCTCTCCTTTTTCCTTATTAACCTTAGAAAGAAATAAGATCATAAACGGCTCGGGAGATGGCCTCCCTCTCCAGGCAGTGCATCTCCCGAGCCAATGTTAACTCTGCATTAAACTTTCAGGGCTTAGCGACCGTAACCGCCGCAGGCCGGAGCGGCCGGAACACCATAGCCGCCAGCCCGGGCCTGGGCCTCGGCGGGACCGCCGACCTGACCCTGGAAGGCCACCAGGCCCAGTATCCCAGCTACCACCAGCATTCCAATCACGCGTGAACTCTTCATACGGAACCTCCCTTAAGTTATGTTCCTTCAAAACCTTGTACCCTTGTTCAAAAGACCGGCGAAGAGGCCAGCTTTTTCCATCGCACGCCGAATCTCTCCGCTCGACCAGATAGATTTGGCCATATTAGGTGATCCGGCGTCGCTTTGTAAAGAAAAAAATCTTCAGCTTTACGGGCTTAACGGAATAAGTAGCTCAGGCGCCGGCCCATACACCTCCACCAGGGTGCGGTGCTGGAAGGCGCCGCTGTCGGCGGCAAAGCGGTTCAAGAGTTCAAGTCCTCGAATTTTATCCTCTATTTCTGCGGGCAGGGCCACCTCTGCTCCCGGCAGAATCAGCACCAGGGCTCGATTTCGGACCGCCTGAGGCAGTGTGGCATAAAATCGAGGCAAAGGCAACTCCCAGGTGAAGCGCAGCGAGGAGGTGGTCGCCCCGGGGGGCGGCGCGACCGAGATCAACGGCCGATAAACCAGGGGGCGGCTGGTGAACAGATCCAGCAGGGGCACGGCCATCCGGGGGTCCATGGCCGGCTCGGTCGGCGGCACCACCACCACCTCCACCCTTTCAACCGCCAGGGTGTCGAGATAGCGCCCGGCCTGCTGGAGATTGCGCTCGCTCATACTCTGCAGAAAGGGCAAGAAACCGCCCTGGGCCAGCAGCAGCGAGGAGGCGACCACCAGCAGCAGCAGGTGGCGTCGCAAGGCGGGCGGTTCCAGGTCACGGAGGCCGTAGGCGGCCAGCAGGGCCAGCAGGGGAAAGATCGGGATCGAATAGCGAATGCGGCGCACCTCCAGCAAAATCAGAAGCAGCACCACCGGCCAGAGCAGGATCAGATAGCGCAGATCCCGCAACCGTCCGGCCCGATAGAGGGAGTAGAGGGCGGCGGTGGTCAGCAGCGGATGGGTCTGAAAACAGAAGGTGGAGATCAGACTTTCACTCCAGCCGGCCAGTCCCGGCTTCTGGAACTCCCAAAGCAGTCCGATCTGCGCGCCCATCACCTCTCGGTGGTACCAAAAGAGCGGGACCACCAGCAGCAGGGCGGGGAGCAAAACCAGGGCCGCCCGGCGTAAGCCCAGTCCCCGGTCCCGCTCAAGTGAGCAGAGCAAAACCGGTAGCAGACCGCTGAGCAGCAGCCAAGCGGAATATTTGCTGAACAAAACCGCCGCCACCGCCAGGGCGCACAGGAGCGGATAGCAATAACCGCCCCAAACCAGGGCCCGATGAAAGGCGACCATGGCCAGCAGCAGAAAAAACATGGTTCCGATATCGACCAGCAGCAAGGGGGTCTGGCTGTAGAGGTAGGGGAACCCCAAGAAGAGGAGCGCCCCGGCCACCCCGGTCTCCCGGTCCCAGAGGTCGCGACCGAGAACGGCGATCAGCAGGGCGGTCAGGGCGAAGAGCAGGGCGTTGAACAGCTGGATCGCCAGGCGGCTCTCCTCAAAGAGGCCCAGCAGCAGGCCGTAGATCAGAGGAATCAGCGGCAGATCGGTCCAGGCGAAGATCTCCCGGCCCCATTCCCGTAAAAACCAGGCCGGTCCATGGATACTGAAACTTTTAGCCTGGAGGAAGTAGCGGGCCGCGTCGACAATTACTTCCGGAGTATCCAGAAAGGGCAGGCAGGCGAGAAAGGCCGAAACGGGAAGCAGGAGCAGGGACCGGACCGGGAGCACACCCTCCCGATCCCGCCATTTTGGCAACCGGGCCAGCAGCCAGCAGAGGGGGGTCAGCAGGAGCAGCCCCAGGAAAAGCCGCCAGGGATCGGCGACCTGAAACACCCAGTACCAACTGGTCAGACTGTTATCATCGAGGTGGCGGAGCTGGTAGAGCAGCAGGGGGAGCAGCAGGCCCAGGCCGGCAATCAGGAGATGGGCGGCCTGCTCATCCCCCCGGCCCGGGCGGGGATGCCGGCTCACCGGCCATCCCCCCCGGAGAGCCGACGGGCCCCGTGGGGCGATAGCTCCCGGGGGCGGCGAGCCGCCCGCCGCCACTTATGCTCGCGACTCTCAAGCCTCATGGTAATCGCCCTCGCTGTTGACTGCCCAGATCGGGGCTTTGTCGGAGCGCCCCTCTTTGACCAGTCCCACCGCCGCCATGGCGGCCAGCATCGAGTGATCCATATTATTGTAGCGATGCATGCCGTTACGGCCGATCAGAAAGAGATTCTTCAGCCGATCGGTAAAGGCCCGGATCTCGGCAAACTGCTGATAGCTGCCGAAATAGGCCGGATAAGCCTTGGGCTGACGGATCACCACCCCGTCCAGCAAGTCCGCGGGCTCGATAAAGCCCAGGGTGTGCAGCTCCGCCACCCCCAGACGTTTAAGCTCGGCATCGGCCATCTCCCAGAGGTCATCCCCCTCGTTGCAGAAATACTCCAACCCCACCCAGACCGTCTCCTGATCCCGCACCAGCCAAGGGCTCCAATTGTTGAAGATCTGCAGCCGGCCCAGGCGGAGATCGCTCTCCTGAATGTAGATCCAATTGTCCGGCGGTCGCCCCTGTTCCCCGGAAGCCGCCCGGCCCGCCCCCGGATTCCTGCGCATTTTTTTAAAGAGCAAGCCGACGGTGAGAAAATCGCGGTAGACCAGCCCGGCGGCAACCTCCCGCACCGGCTCCGGCACCGGCTCCAGGGCCGCGATCAGCTCCCGCACCGGCATGGTGGAGAAGCAGAAGTCGGTCCCCAAGGTCAACTCCTCCCCATCCTGGGTGCGAATCCGGGCCTCCACCACCTGCTCCCCCTTGATGACCAGGCCCACCACCCGCTGGCCGGTCCTGATC
>DSDS01000004.1 GCA_011048585.1 Desulfurivibrio alkaliphilus
CAAGGCGATCATTCCGGTCCACCTCTACGGCCAATGTGCCGATATGACCCCCCTGCTGGAGCTGGCCCAACGATTTGGCCTGGCGGTGGTGGAGGATGCGGCCCAGGCCATCGGGGCCCTCTATCCGCCGGCCCGGGCGACCGCTAAAGATGGGTGGCGGCGGGCCGGCAGTATGGGAGATGCCGGTTGTTTCTCCTTTTTCCCCAGCAAGAATCTGGGGGGCATCGGAGATGGCGGCATGGTGATTTGCCGGGACGCGGCCCTGGCCGAGAAAATCCGCATTCTCCGGATACATGGCAGCGCCCCCAAATATCATCACAGCCTGGTGGGCGGGAATTTTCGTTTGGATCCGATCCAGGCGGTGGTGCTGGAGATCAAGCTGGGCCATCTGCCGGCCTGGCATGCCGCCCGTCGAGACAACGCCGAGCGCTACCGGCGGCTTTTTGCCGACTCCGGCCTGCTGGAGGATGGTTCCGTCCTTCTGCCCGCCGCCGTTTACCGGGAACAGGCCCAGGCGGCCGGGATTGATGATTATCATATCTATAACCAGTTCGTCCCCCGGTTTGCCCGGCGTGACGAGCTGTTGGCCCACCTGCGGCAGGCCGGGATCGGTTGCGAGATCTATTATCCGGTGCCGCTGCATAAACAGGGGTGCGTGGCGGAACTGGGCTACCACGAGCAGGTATTTCCGGAAGCGGAACGGGCCGCCCGTGAAACCCTGGCTTTGCCCATCTATCCCGAGCTGACCGAGGAGATGCAACGGGAGGTGGTGGCCGCCATCAACTCGTTTTATCGGGGGGAACGGCGGGGGGGATGATACTCCAGCGCTGGCCGCCATGGCCGCTGTTCCGGGGGAGCAAATGGCCGGCGATCTGGGCTTTTGTTCTGCTGCTTTCGGTCGGCGGCGGTTACTCCTTGGCCGGGGAGGTTGCGCCCTTGGTGCCGGAGCGGGAAATTGTCCTGCTGGAAGCGGTGATCCCGGCCTGGAAACTGCGCTGGGATGAGGCTCGCGCCCTGGTCCGCCGGGGTCGGCTGCCGCAAGCGGCCCAGCTTTATGAGGAGTTGCTGGCCGGTGCAATGCCGTCGCGCCAGGCCCGCTGGGAACTGGCCCGGGTCTGGCAAAGCCTGGGGGAGCATGATCGCGCGCTCTACCACTTTGAGTTGCTGTGGGAAGCCGAGCCGGAAAATTATGAATACAGCCGGGGGTTGGCTTTTGCTCTGCTGGCCACCGGGCGCTTTGGTCGCTCCGCCGAACTGCTGGCCGGGCTGCTGAGCCGTAATCCCGAAGAGCCACGGCTGCTGGCGGCCCTGGTTGAGGCCCATCTGGCCATGGGCAATGGGGCCAAGGCCCTGCTCCCTTTGGAGAAGTTGGTGGGGTTGGCTCCCGATTATCCCGGCTTTACCGGCGGGCCGGCCCCGGGGGCGACCGCCAGTGAGAGCCTGGCCCGGCTCTACCGCGAACTGGGACAGGTGGATCGGGCCCGGGATTTGAGCCGGCGTTTGGCCGAGCCAATCGAAGCTGATCCCAGGTTGCTGATTCTGGCCGCGGATGTTCACGAAGAGCTGGGCTTGCGCCGGCAGGCGGCGGCTTATTGGCGGCGGGTGGTGGACAGCGGTTTCGATTATCCCCGGGCCGCCATCCGTCTGGAAGCCTACCTGCTCGACGAAGGTCACGGCGAAGAGGCCCTCTCCCGGCTGCTCCCCCGGTTGGCGGCCAATCCCGATGACCCTCAGCTGCTCCGGCGTACCTCCCAGGTATATCTGGGCATGACCCTCTTTGAACAAGCCCTGCCTCATCTGGAACGTTACCTGGAACTGAATCCCGCCGACCGGGAGTCCCTGCTGCTGCTGCTGGATATCTATAACGCCCTGCACAAAGAGGCCGAGGCCCTGGTGACCCTGGAGCGGCTGTTGGCCCTGGAGGGGGAGACGGCCCCGGATAAACTGCTCCAGGCGGCTTTGCTTTATGAGGAGCGGGGGGAGAAGCTGCGGGCCTTTGAGCTCTATGGCCGGGTTTTGGCGCAGCGCCCCGGGGATCCGCAGCTGCTGGCCAGGCAGTTGCGCCTACTGGATCTGCTGGGGCGAGACGCCGAGGCCCGGGAGATCATGGCCTGGCCCGAAAACGCCCGCCAGGCCGCCGCTATTTTAGCGGCCTGGCACGAACTGGACCCCGACAACCATCCGGTGACGCTCTCGTTGGCTTTGGCCTATCTGGAGGGGAGCAGGCTGGCGGAGAGCGCGGAGCTGCTGGCCCGTCTGGAGAGAGTCGGATTCGACCAACCCCAATTTTTCTGGGCCCGGGCTTTGCTGCGGGAGCGGCAGCAGCTTCCTTACGCGGCCTGGCAGGATTATGAGCGGCTTTTGCTCCAGGTTCCACAAAGAGAGGAGGCTCGGTGGCGGGCTCTGGAGCTGGCGGTCAGCTTGGGCTTGCCGGAGCGGGTGGAGGAGCATCTCCGTCATCTGGCCCTCGCGGCGGCCGATCACGCCGCCCTCCTGGCGCGGGCGGCGGCAAGGATCGAAGTTTTGGACCTGGCCGGCGGCCACCGGGCCTTGGGTGCCATGCAACCGGAAACGACCGTCCCCGAAGAGCGGGTTGGGCTGCTGCTGACCCAGGCCCGACTTTTTTCCTTGGCCGGTCTGCTTCCCGAGGCGGAACAGTCATTGCGCCTGGCGTTGCTGGATGGGGTGAGGTCGGTGGAGGTTTACCGGGCTCTCTTTGAGTTGACCCTGGCCGACGGCCGTTCGGCGGAGGCCGCGATCTGGCTGACCGCCCTGGAGCAGCGGTGGCCCTCTTTCCCTCTTGATTCAAAGCGGATCGATGATCGACAGCTGGTCATGGAGGGGAGAGAGGCCCTGCCCGAGTTGCTGCGGGTACGGCTGTGGCTGGCTGAAGGGGACTACCGCCAGGCTCTGCGTCTGCTGCGCCGGCTGCCGCGGGAGGGCGACGGCATGGAACGTTTGCTGGCGACCGCGGTCGGCAGGTTGCTGCTTGACAACCTTTTGTGGCAGGCCGAAAGCCTGCTGCAGGAGGAACTGCTTGACCGGGAGGAGCCTGGGCCGGAGGCCCTGGTTCTGGCCGCCTTGGTCAACGAACGGCGGGGTCGGTTGGAGGAGCGGGAGAATTTCCTGGTCCGGGCCCGAGAGTGGGCCCTCCTCGATCCCGGACGGGTCCTGATCCTGGCTGAAATTTTGGCCCGCTACGGACTGCATCAGGAGGCGGTGACGCTGCTGGGTTCAGCGGCGGAACTTCTGCCCCATTCGTTGCGGGGGGGGCTGCAACTGGCCGATTCCCTGGCGGCCGCCGGTCGGAAAAGCGCCGCCCTTGCTCAGCTGGATCGGATGCTGGAGGTTTATCCCCAACTGTTTGTGATCCAGTCCCGGCGGTTGCGGCTGCTGTTTGGCGGTGGCCGTCTGGATGAGGTGGTGGAGTTGGCCGATGGGCTGGCCCTTGCCCATCCCTGGGCCGGACCCAGTCTGACCCTGACCAAAGTTCACGCCTTGTGGATGCAGCGGCAGTGGCGACCGGCCTTAAACGAATTGGCTGAAAAGCTTCAGCCGCCGGTGAACACCTTGTTCGCCGCGGCGGCCGCAGAGGCGCGGGTATCGGTGCCGGCCGACGAGCCACCGCCGCCCTGGCGTCGGCTGGCCGGAGCGGTCAACCCCCTGAGCGCCTTCATTGACAAGGTGATGACCCCTTCCTATGCCGCGGCCCTGCAACCCGGCGATGACGAGGTGCGTCGGCTGGCGGCTCCCCTTTATGCCCAATACCGCCGCCAGCAGCGTTTCGCCCTGGAGTTGCAGGCCCGGCAATCCGTGGAACAGCGGGAATTTTTTGCCGCCCTGCGAGCCTTTGAGCGCCTCGCCCAGGAATATCCCGATGAGGGGCCGTTGCTTTATGATCTGGCCGGCCTCTACAGCCGGCTGGAGCGGCTGGAGCCGGAGGCGGCCATCTATCGGCAACTGACCGCCGAGCAGGTGCAATATCCGGGGCTCACCGGGGCTCGCTTGCGCAACGAGTTGAAACGCCAGCCCCGCTCATCCCTCCACCATGAGTACCGTCGGGAAGAGGGAAGGGACGGCCATAAAGCCATGGTCAGCCAGCGCTGGACCGCCTCCCATTGGCTGGCCCCCTATCTGGGGCACGAGTTTGACCTGGCCGTTTCCTCTCTGCGCTACCGTGATCCCGATGGCCCGGAAACCGCACGTGGACGGCAGGCGGAGTTGCTTTATCGCCGTGACGCTTTTGCCGAAGTGGATCTGCTGCTCGGGATCGGGGCCTGGAGCCTGAGTGATGGCCCGGAACACCTGCTGGGCCGGGCCGAGATCGCCGGTGACTTCGGGGATCGATTCCGGGGGAGTCTGGCCTATCGGCGGCAGGTGGTGGAGGATACCCTGGAAGCTGTCCGGCGCGGGATTCGAGCCGAATCCTACTCGGCGGAAGCGGTCATCGACCTGCTGCCTCGCCTGGAGGCGGGGGCCGGTTATGGTTTACTGGACTATTCCGACGGCAATCGCACCCACGGTTATGACCTCTGGGCCGGATATACCATTTTTACCGACCCGACCCTGCTGAACGTCCGCTATATCTACGATTTTAAGGATTCATCGCAAAAAACGCCCGTGGGCGATCATCCCTATTGGGCCCCGGCCAATTACTGGCGTAAAATTGTGGAGTTTTCCTTCCGCCACCAGTTGACCGACGATCCCTTTTGGCGCGATATTCCCCGTTACTACACCCTGCGTTACGCCGCCATCTACGATTCCGACGGTTATGTTCACCAGGAGCTGGCCGGCTCCCTCTTCCTGGAGTGGAGCCCCAGCCTGATCCTGGAGGCCGGACTGGAGTTGTGCAGCGCTCCCCGCTACCGCCGGCGCGAGTTCAGCACCACGCTTACTTACCGTTGGTAGGGCTTCGGCCACGGGGGCCGGGACGCCCCCGTGACTCGGGGTTGCAATCCCTGATGTGGTATGGTAATAAGCTGAAAAGTCAGTTGGTTTGATTTGCGCCGTTTCGCCTGGCCGCTTGCCGGGGGAAACGGCGTGATTTTTTATGGATAAAGGAGAAAGAACGTGATGGTTGAGCGAATCCCCATGACCCGCAGCGGCCACGAAAAACTTCGTCTGGAGTTGAATCAGCTACAACGTCAGGAGCGGCCGCAGGTGATCAAGGCGATCGAAGTGGCCAGGGGACACGGCGATCTCAAGGAAAACGCCGAGTACCACGCGGCCAAAGAGAGGCAGAGCCATATTGAAGGCCGGATTATGGAGCTGAAGGATAAGCTGTCCCGGGCTGAAGTGATCGAGGTTGCCGATCTGGACTGCGAGCGGGTGGTTTTCGGCGTGGTGGTGAAGCTGGTGGATCTGGATACCGACGAGGAGGTCAGCTACCAGTTGCTGGGCCCGGAGGAGGCCAGGGTCGAAACCGGCAGCATCTCGGTGCTCTCGCCGCTGGGCCGGGCGATGATCGGCAAGTCGGTGGGGGATGAGGTGGTGGTGAAGACCCCCGGCGGGGTGCGGCAGTTTGAGGTGCTGGAGATTACCTTGCCGCCGGCTGAATGATCCCGTTGATGAAGATCGCCGAGATCTGCTCGGCGGTCTCATGGATGGAGTAACTGTGGTCGGGGGAGAGGATCCAGAGCCGGGCGGTTTCGTCCAGGGCCCCGAAAAAAGCCCGCTTGAAAACCCCGGGCAGAACATCCGGCCGGAATACCCCCAGCTCCTGCCCTTTTCTGACAATACCGGAGATGATGTCGAGATACTCGCTGAACTTGGTGTTGCGGTATTCTCGCATAAACTTGTTGCTTTGTCGCAACTCCATCTGCAGCACTTCCGCCAGCTCCCGGCGATCATCCATCATCTGCAGATGGTGGGTGGCGAAGATCCGCAGCATCTCCCGGGGATTGTCGTCGGCCTTCGATTCAAGCAGCAGCTTGACTTCCATGATTATCTTGCCGATCTCCTCTTCGAACAGTGAGATCAGGATGTCGTATTTGTTGTTAAAGTACAGGTAGATGGTGCCGTCGGCCACCTGGGCTTCCTTGGCGATATCGGAGATCCGGGCATGGAAGAACCCCTTGCGGGAAAAAACTCTGATTGCCGCCTCAAGAATCTTGGAATGCTTGTCTGCGGTGCGGATCATGGTTACTATGGCACGGTTCAGGAAACGTAAAGGGGCGGATCGCGGCCCCCGGATCAGCTAAAGCTGGCTGAATGCTCATTCATTATTCCCGGCATCCTATTCGGAACCGGAGATCGGTGTCAAGGACAATATGTTACATCGTATATCCAATGATCCCGTTTGCACTGCTTGACAAAAGCGAGGCTAAAACGGTAACCTGCCAGTGATAATTAGACTCTCCACCATCGGTAATATTCTGCAGGGGAAGAAGATGAAAATATTGATTGTCGGCTCGGGTGGGCGTGAACATGCCCTGGCCTGGAGTATGGCCCGCTCGCCGCGGGTCAGCGCGGTCTATTGTGCTCCGGCCAATGCCGGAATCGCCGAAATTGCCACTCCGGTGGCGATCGCGCCCAATGAGGGCGGGGCTTTGGCCGACTTTGCCCGGCGGGAGGGGATCGATCTCACCGTGGTGGGGCCGGAGGGCCCCCTGAGTCAAGGTCTGGTTGACCTTTTCCTGGCCCGGGGCCTGCGGGTTTTTGGCCCCACCCGGCGGGCCGCCGCCCTGGAGGGCAGCAAGGTTTTCATGAAAAATCTGTTGCGGAAATATAAGATCCCCTCGGCGGCTTACGCGGTGTTTGACAGCCGTGAACAGGCGGTTGCCCATCTGGATAGCATCAATTTTCCAGTGGTGGTGAAAGCCGACGGCCTGGCGGCCGGCAAGGGGGTTATCATTGCCGCCGACCGGGCCGAGGCCGTGGCCGCCCTTGACCTGATCATGGGTGACCGGGCCTTTGGCGAGGCCGGCAACCAGGTGGTGCTGGAGGAGTTTCTGGTCGGGGAAGAGGCCTCCTTTATAGCCTTTACCGACGGGAAAACCGTGTTGCCTTTGCCCAGCTCCCAGGATCATAAAGCGGCGTTTGATGGCGATCAGGGTCCCAATACCGGGGGAATGGGGGCCTACTCCCCCGCTCCGGTGCTGACCCCCGAGCTGGAGCGCCAGGTGATGGAAAAGGTGATGTACCCCACGGTGGCGGCCATGGCGGCGGAGGGGCGGCCTTACAAGGGGATGCTCTATGCCGGATTGATGATCCGCGATGGAGAGGCCAAGGTTCTGGAGTTCAACTGCCGTTTCGGCGATCCCGAGGCGCAGCCGCTTCTGATGCGCTTGCGCGGTGATCTGGTGGAGGTGTTGGAGGCGGTGATCGATGAACGGCTGGACCGGATCACTCTTGATATCGATCCCCGGCCCACCGTTTGCGTGGTGATGGCCTCCGGTGGTTATCCGGGAGAATACAGCGTCGGGCACGAGATCAGCGGTCTGCCGGCGGCGGCAAAGCTTGAAGGGGTGGAGATTTTCCATGCCGGAACCCGGTCGGAGCAGGGGAAGCTGGTCAGCGCCGGCGGCCGGGTCCTGGGAGTATGCGCCATCGCGGAGACCCTGGAGTCGGCCATCGCCCGAGCCTATCAGGCGGTGGAGTTGATCTCCTGGCGGGATTGTCGCTATCGCCGCGATATTGGCCGTAAGGCCCTGCATCGACCCAGGGGCGCCGCCGATGGTTGAGAGTGATCTGTCGCCCGGCGGAGACCCCTTGAGATCTTTTTCGGTGGCTGAAAATGGGGTTGGGGAGGGTGAGATTGCCCGGGCGGTGGCGGTGATCCGGGCCGGCGGCATGGTGGCCTTTCCCACCGAAACCTACTACGGTCTGGCCGTGGATCCCTTTAATCAGGAGGCTCTCTCCCGCCTCTTTGCCGTCAAGAGGCGGGCACCTGACAAGCCTATTCTCTGTCTGGTCCACGAGCGCGGTCAGTTGGGACTCCTGGCCCGGCGGGTCCCCGAGGCTTATGAGCCCTTGATCGCCTCGTTCTGGCCGGGTCCTCTTACCCTGATCTTTGAAGCCCGGGAAGAGGTGCCCTTGGCCCTCACCGGGTACAGCGGCACAGTGGGGATCCGGATCTCCTCACACCCTCTGGCCACCCGCCTGGCTGAAGCCTTTGGCGGACCGATCTCCGCCACCAGCGCCAATCTTTCCGGCCTGCCGGCGGCGGCCTCCGCCGCCGAAGTCACCGCCCAGCTCGGTCCCGATGTCGACCTGGTGCTGGATGGCGGTGCCACCCCCGGGGGCAGCGGCTCCACCCTGGTCGGTTTTGCCGGCGATGAGCCGATACTGATCCGGTCCGGGGTGATCTCCCGGGAAGAACTCATGGATAAAAGCGGCCGGGAGATCAGGGCCATGGTTCTCCAAGGAGGGGAAAAGTGATGGTTGAGTTTCGGTGGGATCGGGCTTTTGCCCTGGAGCAGGCGGGAGGCGATGAGGAGTTGTTGGCCGAGCTGCTGGCCTTGCTCCGTGACTCGGTGGCCTCCGACCTGGAGCTGATTCGAGCGGCGGCGGCGGCTGGTGACGGAGTGGCCTTGGCGGACGCAGCCCATAATACCAAGGGGGCGGCCGCCAGCCTGGGGATGGAGGATCTGCGCTGGGTGGCCCACGAGCTGGAGCGGGTCGGCCGGGACGGAAATCTGGCCGGGGTTGAGGAGCGGATTCTCCTGCTGGAACGGCTGCTGGTCTCACTCCAGGATCTGCGTTGAGGGCGGTTTGTTCTCACCCATGATGGACGCCAAAAGCATAGTCCGCAGGTTCAGCGATACCAAGACTCTGCCCCATGTCGCGCTCAGGGCGGCCCGGCTGGTCAACGAAGAGCGGGCCACCATGCACGATTTTGAAGAGGTGATCAAGCTGGACCCGGTGCTGGTTGCCCGGCTGTTGCGCCTGGTCAACAGCCCATATTTCGGCCTGGCCCGCAAGGTGGAATCGATCTCCAAGGCCGTGGTTTTCTGCGGTGTCAAGCAGTTGCGCAATCTGGTGGCGGTGGAGGCCTTGCGCAGCATGTTCAAAGGAGAGGATAGGCGTTTTTCCCGGGAACAACTCTGGCTCCATTCAGCCACCGTGGCCATTCTGGCCGAGATGATCGCCAAGCGGATCTTCGGTCTGGCCGGAGATGAGGCTTTTTTGGCCGGAATTATCCACGATGTCGGCCTGGTGGCCGAGGATCAGGTGGCCGGCGAGGAGTTGCGGCTGGCCGCCGATGATTTGCGCCTGGGCAAAGGTTCGCTGATTGAGTGTGAAAGGGGCCGGTTGGGGACCGATCACTGTGAGGTCGGGTTGTTGCTGGCCCAGGAGTGGAAGCTTCCCACCGAGGTACTTAAGGCGATCCAGTTTCACCATGATCCGGAGAAAAAGTTCGCCATTCCCAGCCTCTCGGCCATTATCGTGCTGGCCGACTTCATGGCCTCCAAGATGCAGCACAATCCGGTGCCCGGCGCCCCGGTGCCCGCTCTTCCCCCCTCTCTGGCCCGGCATGTCAAAGGCATGATGGTCAACTACAAGATCATCGTGCGCGATCTGCCGGCGGAGATGGCCAAAGCCAGGGAACTTTATCACAGCGATGGTTGATTCCGGCTTTGATCAAATATTCGCCGATCTGATCGACGAGCTGCGGCCCCGGGAGCTTTTCCTGCGCGCGCTCTCCGATATCGTCCCCGGTGGTGGCCTGCTGCTGCTCTCCCCCGGTGGCGAGCGGTTGCGGGAAGGAGTTGTTTTTGAGCTGGATTCGGAGCTGGAGGAGGAACTGGCGGCGGCCGTCGCCGCGGTCGCGGTGCCGCGCCAACCTTCCGGGCCGCTGCCGGCCCGTCGGGTTGCCGCCGGCTGGCTCTACGCCTTCGCGGTGCCGGAATTCAATGCGGCACTTTTCTGGTGGCTGCCCGGCAAGGATGATCTGGGCCGCGAACCGGCCGGGGCCGCCCTCTTGGTTCACGCCTTGCACTACGCCTTGCGGGCGGAAGAGCGAGAGGAGGAGGTGGCCCAGGAGGAGCAATATCGCCGCCAGATCGAAGTACTCAAACGCCAGCACGGCGAGCTGATCGAGGATAACTATCGCCAGTATCGCATTAATCAGGAGCGGGAGCAGGGGTACGCTCGCAACCTGGAGAGAGAAATCGCTCGTCAAACCGCCGAGTTGCGTGAAGCTAACGCGCGTCTGGAGGAGATCAGCCGCCATAAGAGCGAATTTCTGGCCAACATGAGTCATGAGTTGCGGACGCCGATGAACGCGATCATCGGTTTCGCCGAACTGCTGGCCGATACCCCCCTGAACGGGGAACAGGATGAATATTGCCGGACCATCCGGCAGGCCTCCGCCTCCCTGTTGGCCCAGATTAACGACATTCTGGATCTGGCCAAGATTGAGGCCGGCAAGCTGGAACTTTCCCCGGCCCCGTTCAATCTTGATGAGCTGCTGGCCGGGGTAACGGCGATCTTCGCGCTGGCCGTCAAGGCCAAGGGGATCGATCTCAGCGTGCATCGTGATCCCGACCTGCCGGTTCAACTGCTGGCCGATTCTCACCGCTTGCACCAGGTGTTGCTCAACCTGCTGGGGAACGCGGTGAAGTTCACCGAACGGGGTGGGGTTGAACTGCGGGTCGAGCGGGCCGGGGTCGGTGCCGCCGGCGGGTCGCTGATCCCCCTCCGTTTTGTGGTTCGGGACAGCGGAATAGGAATTCCCGCCTCTCGCTTGCAGGCGGTGTTTGAAAAGTTTACCCAGGCCGATGGGTCCACCACCCGCCGTTTCGGCGGCACCGGTTTGGGGTTGGCCATCAGCAAGCAACTGGTGGAGTTGATGGGAGGCTCTATCCGGGTGGAGAGCCGGGAAGGGTTGGGCAGCACCTTCAGTTTCGTGATCAGCCTGGCCCCAGCCGCCCAAGTTGCCCCGGACAAAGCGCCCCGGCAACCAGTCCCCGCCGCCACCGCCCCCTTTCCCGGCGGCGGTCGGATTCTGCTGGTGGAAGATAATCCGGTCAATCGCCGATTGGCCTCATTGTTGATCGGGAAGCTGGGTTATGCGGTGGTGACGGCGGTTGATGGCGTGGAGGGTTTAAAGGCCATGCGGGAGAACCGGTTCGACCTGGTCTTAATGGATGTGCAGATGCCTCGCATGGATGGGATTACCGCCACTCACCGGATCCGCGCCCTGGAAAACGATCCGGCCGCCCGGGGGCAATACGTTTCCCTGGCTGACCGTTGCTCCCCGTTGCCCATTGTCGGTCTCACCGCCCACGCCCGCAAGGAGGATGAGGAGAGTTGCTACGCCGCCGGGATGAGCGCGTTCTTAAGCAAGCCCATCGATCGCAATAAAATGGCGGCCATTCTGGAGCGGTTGCTGGCTGGCCAGGGGTGATGATCGGTCGGGGTTTACCGCTTGCCGCCGCCTCGCAGCCCGGCCAGTCGCGAGGGCCAGGAACCCCCGTGGGCGGTCAGCGTGAGCCGGCGGCCGCTTTCGCCGTGGAACTCCAGCTCCATCTCCAGGCGGCGCTTTGGGATGAGGCCGCCCAGGCGCCCCGGCCATTCGATGACGCAGATCCCCTCACCGTAAAGGTACTCCTCGATCCCCAGTTCCAGTAACTCCTCCTCGCCTCCGCCCAAACGGTAGAGATCGAGGTGGTAAAGGGGGAGCCGGCCTTGGTGCTCATGGATGATTCCGAAGGTGGGGCTGGTGACGAACTGGTCGGAGGGCACCGCAAGGCCGGCGGCAATCGCCTGGGTCAGGGTGGTCTTGCCCACCCCCAGCGGTCCCTCCAGGGTGATCACATCTCCCGGCAGCGCCAGTTCCCCCAGGCTCCGCCCCAGATCATTGAGGCCGGCCAGATCGGCCGGTTCCAGGACCAGCATTGGGGTCCGGTTGTTGCTCATCGTAACTTTTCCCCTGGTTATCCCGCTAAAAATCCCGCTTGTGACAGAGGAGGCAGCGGTAGGTGGGGGGGTGGGTTTCGGGCAGGGGCCTTA
>DSDS01000002.1 GCA_011048585.1 Desulfurivibrio alkaliphilus
AGGGTGCCCCCAAGCCGATCAAGGAAGGGGTTTCCAAGGATGAAGCCGAGGATATCAAGAAGAAGATCGAAGCCGCCGGCGGCGTCGTGGAGATCAAGTAGGATTGCGCAAGATGCCCGGTTTCAACCGGGTTTTGGGTAGATCAGAGCAGCAACGCTACGGGGCTACGGCTCCGTGGCGTTGTTGCGTTTTTCATTTCACTTCCGCCGGTTTGCGGCTTTTTCGGCCGCTTACCGCGCGCCAGCCAGATGGGCGATCTCGCTTAATATATCTGAATAACCGACGAGGGTATTGCTGAATGCAGACGATCAGACGACTCCGGAAGAGCTTTACCAAGACCAGGGCGATTGTTGAAAAACCTCATCTTATCGAGATGCAGAGCCGCTCCTTTGAGCAGTTCCTGCAGATGGAGACCCCTCCGGAACTGCGCCGCGATGAAGGCTTGCAGGGAATATTCAAGAGCGTTTTCCCCATTAAGGATTTCAACGGCACCTGCTCCTTGGAGTATGTCAACTACACCTTCGGTGAGCCCAAATATACGGTTGAGGAGTGTATCCAGCGGGGGATGACCTTTGAAGTGCCGGTCAAGATGACGGTGCGCCTGGTCACCTATGATACCGACCCCGACAGTGGGGCCCAAAGTATCCGTGATATCAAGGAGCAGTCGGTCTATCTGGGCAGTATTCCCCTGATGACCAAGGCCGGGGTTTTTGTGATCAATGGTACCGAGCGGGTCATCGTCAGTCAGCTCCAACGCTCGCCGGGACTTTTCTACAGCCATGACGGGGGCAAAACCCACGCCGGGGGCAAGTTGCTCTACTCGGCCCGGATTATTCCGGTGCGGGGCTCTTGGATCGACCTGGAGTTTGATGCCAAGGATATCCTCTACGTTCGCATCGACCGCCGCCGTAAATTCCCGGTAACCACCCTGCTCAAGGCCCTGGGCTACGGCAGTGAGGAGTTGCTTCGCTACTTTTACCAGACCGAACAGGTTGCGTTGGTGCGCAAAAAATTCAAAAAGCGGTTTGATCCGGCGACCATGGTGGGCCAGCGTTTGCCCCACGATCTGGTCAACCCCGCCGACGGCGAGGTCTTGGCCAAGAAGGGGCGCAAAGTGGGCAAGGCCCTGGCCCAGAAAATCGTTGAGGCCGGGATCGAGGGGATCGAGGTGGAGGCTGAGGATCTGGTGGGCAAGGTCACCGCCGGCCATATCGCCAATCCCGAGACCGGAGAGGTGATGATTCCGGTCAACACCGAGTTGACCGAGACGATGCTGGAGGAGATCGTCGCCGCTGAAGTGAAGGAGTTTGAGCTTCTCCTCATCGACGGAATCACCGTTTCCGACTCCTTCCGCAAGACCCTGATGCTGGATCGGGTGGAGAGCCGGGAGGAGGCCCTGATCGAACTTTATCGCCGTTTGCGGCCCAGCTCTCCCCCCACCCTTGAGGTGGCCGAGACCTTTTTCAACAATCTCTTCTTCAACCCGGAGTTGTACGACCTTTCGGTGGTGGGCCGTTTCAAGATCAATGCCCGGTTGGCAATCTCCACCGATACCGAAATCAAGACCCTGACCGTCGAGGATATCATGCTGGCGGTACGTAAGCTGGTCCAGCTCAAGGATGCCCAGGGCCCCATCGATGATATCGATCATCTGGGTAATCGCCGGGTCAGGACCGTGGGTGAGCTGGTGGAGAATCAGTACCGAATGGGACTGGTGCGGATGGAGCGGGCGATCAAGGAGCGGATGAGTCTGCAGGATGTTGAGACCCTGATGCCCCACGATCTGATCAATCCCAAGCCGATCACCGCCGCGATCAAGGAATTTTTCGGGACCAGCCAGCTCTCCCAGTTCATGGATCAGACCAACCCCCTCTCCGAGGTTACCCATAAGCGGCGCCTTTCAGCCCTGGGACCCGGTGGTCTCTCCCGCGAACGGGCGGGGTTTGAGGTGCGTGACGTGCATCCCACTCACTACGGTCGGATCTGTCCGGTGGAAACCCCGGAAGGGCCCAACATCGGCTTGATCGTCTCCCTGGCCTCCTTTGCCCGGGTTAATCAGTACGGTTTTATTGAAACTCCCTACCGCCGGGTGGTTGATCGCAAGCTCAGCAACGATATCGAGTATATGACCGCTCTGGACGAGGAGGGCAAGGTGATCGCCCCGGCCCGCACCGAGGTGGATAAGAAGGGGAGGCTGGTCGCCGATACCCTGATCGCCCGCCATGATGGCGAGGTTATGATCAGTACCGCCGATGAAGTGACCAACATGGATGTGTCCCCCAATCAGCTGGTCAGTGTGGCGGCCTCCCTGGTTCCCTTTCTGGAAAATGACGACGCCAACCGGGCCCTGATGGGCTCCAACATGCAGCGCCAGGGGGTTCCCCTGCTTCGCTCCGAGGCCCCCCTGGTGGGAACCGGCCTGGAGGCGGCGGTGGCCAAGGATTCCGGCGTCTGCATGCTGGCCGGCGGTGATGGAGTGGTGGAGGAGGTGGATGCCAACCGGATCGTGGTTCGCTACGATCAGCCCGGCACCGACGGCTTCACCACCGGGATCGGCATCTACCGTCTGGAAAAGTATAAAAAATCTAACCAGAACACCTGCTTTACCCAGCGCCCCCTGGTCGATCCCGGGGTACGGGTGAAAAAGGGCGATATCCTGGCCGATGGACCGGCCTGCGATCAGGGTGAACTGGCCCTGGCCAAGAACGTCACCGTGGCCTTCATGCCCTGGCGCGGCTACAACTACGAAGACTCCATCCTGGTCAACGAGCGCCTGCTCAAAAAGGATACCTATACCTCGCTCCATATCGAGGTTTTTGAGACCGTGGCCCGGGACACCAAGCTGGGCAAGGAGGAGGTGACCCGCGATATTCCCAACGTCAGCGATGAGGCCCTGCGCAACCTGGACGAGTCGGGGATCATCTGCATCGGGGCCGAGATCAAGGCCGGCGATATCCTGGTGGGCAAGATCACCCCCAAGGGTGAAACCCAGCTCTCCCCCGAGGAGAAGCTGCTGCGGGCGATTTTCGGCGAGAAGGCCGGGGATGTCAAGGACACCTCGCTGCGGGTGCCGCCGGGGGTTGAGGGGGTGGTGATCGACGCCAAGGTCTTCTCCCGCAAGGGGGTGGAAAAGGATGAGCGGACTCTGGCCATCGAGGAGGCCGAGATCAAGACCTTGGAGCGGGACCTGGAGGATGAGCTGGGACTGCTGGCCAAAAGCGTCAAAAACGGAATTGCCGATCTGCTGGAGGGCAAGGCCGTGAAGAATCAGGTCAAGGGCCGCAAGGATGAGATCCTACTGGCCGAGGGCAAGAAGATCACCCGCGAGGTGGTGGAAAAGCTCTCCCTCTCCGAAATAAAAAAATTGGATTACAGCGGTCGGGAAACCCTGGAGGGCGAGCTCAAGCTGCTGCTGGATCGCTACGATTCCCAGGCGAAGATGGTGCGGGGTCGCTATGAGGCCCGGATCTCCCGCCTGCAGAAGGGTGATGACCTGCCCCCGGGGGTGATCCGGATGGTCAAGGTCTATGTCGCCATCAAGCGCAAGCTGGCGGTGGGTGACAAAATGGCCGGCCGTCACGGTAACAAGGGTGTGGTTTCCCGGATTCTGCCGGAAGAGGACATGCCTTACTTTGCTGACGGGACCAGCGTTGATATCGTCCTCAACCCCTTGGGCGTGCCTTCGCGGATGAACGTGGGCCAGTTGCTGGAGATCCATCTCGGTCTGGCCGCCAAAAAGCTGGGCGAGCAGGTGCAGCTCCTGGCCGAGGCCCGCGATCTGGCGGCGGTGAAGAAGAAACTGGCCGCCGTCTACAGCGAGGAGGAGTATCAGCAGCTGGTGGGCGACCTTGCCGACGACGAGTTGCTGGACCTGGCCGCCCGTATGGGTGGAGGTCTGCATATGGCCTCGCCGGTTTTCGACGGGGCGCGGGAGGATGAGATTCGTCAGTTACTGGTTGAGGCCGGCCTGGACGAAGTGGGCCAGATTCCCCTTTACGACGGTCTGACCGGCGAGAAATTCGACAACCCGGTAACCGTGGGCACCATGTATATGATCAAGCTGCACCATCTGGTGGATGACAAGATCCACGCCCGTTCCACCGGACCTTACTCCCTGGTCACCCAACAGCCCTTGGGCGGTAAGGCTCAGTTCGGCGGCCAGCGTCTGGGTGAGATGGAGGTCTGGGCCATGGAGGCCTACGGCGCCGCCTACACCCTCCAGGAGTTCCTTACCGTCAAGTCTGACGATGTCAGCGGGCGGACCAGGATGTACGAGAAGATCGTCAAGGGCAACAATTTCCTGGAGGCGGGCCTGCCTGAATCCTTCCATGTTCTGGTCAAGGAGTTGCAGGGACTCTGTCTGGATATGGAGTTGCTCGATGATATCCCTGTCGCCGCAGAAAAGAAGTAGGGGCCCCCTCGGGGTGTGGAAGATAGATAACCGGCCTGCGATGGTCTCCTTCACTTAGAAATAAAGGTGTTGCCGTGGAAGAACTCTTCAGCTTTTTCGCCAAACCGAAGTCACCGACCAAATTTAAGGCCGTGCGGATTGCCATCTCCTCTCCGGACAAGATCCGGGACTGGTCCCACGGCGAGGTGAAAAAACCGGAAACCATCAACTATCGTACCTTCAAGCCCGAACGGGAGGGGCTGTTCTGCGCCCAGATTTTCGGGCCGGTCAAGGACTACGAGTGCAACTGCGGCAAATACAAGCGGATGAAACACCGCGGCGTGGTTTGCGAGAAATGCGGGGTTGAGGTGATCCAGTCCAAGGTGCGCCGTGAGCGGCTGGGCCATATCCAACTGGCCGCCCCGGTGGCCCATATCTGGTTCCTCAAAAGCCTGCCCAGCAAGATTGGTAACCTGTTGGATATGACCCTGAAGGAGCTGGAGAAGGTACTCTATTTCGACTCTTACGTGGTCAGCGAGTCGTCCGAGCCCTCCATCAACAAGGGCAGTCTGCTCAGCGAGGAGGATTACCGTCAGGCTCGCGAGGCCTTCCCCGACAAGTTCAAGGTGGGAATCGGCGCGGCGGCTATTCGGGAGATGCTGGCGGCCATCGATCTGGCCGAGCTTTCCAAACAGCTGCGCCTTGAGATGCGGGAGACCGGCTCCGAGGCCAAGCGTAAGAAGCTGGCCAAAAGGCTCAATGTCACCGAGGCCTTTCTGGAGTCGGGCAACCGACCCGAGTGGATGATTCTGGAGGTGATTCCGGTGCTGCCCCCCGATCTCCGGCCCTTGGTGCCCCTGGAAGGGGGGCGTTTCGCCACCTCCGATCTCAACGACCTCTACCGCCGGGTGATCAACCGCAACAACCGCCTGAAGAGGCTGCTGGAGCTGGACGCCCCCGAGATCATCATTCGCAACGAGAAGCGGATGTTGCAGGAGGCGGTGGATGTGCTGTTTGACAACGGCCGCCGCGGCAAGGTGATCACCGGCCCCAACAAGCGGCCGCTCAAGTCGCTCTCCGATATGCTCAAGGGCAAACAGGGCCGTTTCCGCCAGAACCTGCTGGGTAAACGGGTGGACTACTCCGGCCGGAGCGTTATCGTGGTTGGCCCCCATCTGAGGCTCCATCAGTGCGGCCTGCCCAAGAAGATGGCTCTTGAGCTGTTCAAGCCCTTTATCTACAACCGCCTGGAGGCCAAGGGGCTGGTCACCACCATCAAGAGCGCGCGTAAGATGGTGGAGAAGGGGACCAAAGAGGTTTGGGACGTGCTTGATGAGGTGGTCCGGGAATACCCGGTGATTCTCAACCGGGCTCCCACCCTCCATCGCCTGGGGATGCAGGCCTTTGAGCCGATCCTGGTGGAGGGCAAGGCGATCCAGCTGCACCCCCTGGTTTGTGCCGCCTTTAATGCCGACTTCGACGGCGACCAGATGGCGGTCCATGTGCCGCTGACCGTGGAGGCCCAGATGGAGGCCCGGGTTTTGATGATGTCCACCAACAACATCCTCTCCCCGGCCAACGGTGAACCGATCATCATCCCCTCCCAGGATATTGTGCTGGGGCTCTACTACATGACCCGCGAACGCTTTTTTGTTAAGGGTGAAGGCAAGTGCTTCAGCTCGCCCGCCGAGGTCCGTTTGGCCTACGATTTCAACGAGGTCCATCTCCAGGCACGGATCAAGGTGCGGATCAACGGCGAGATGGTGGAGACCACCACTGGTCGGGTGCTGGTGGGTGAACTGTTGCCCCCCGGCCTGGAGTTCTCCCTGGTCAACCGGGTGCTGGCCAAGAAGCAGCTGGCCAAGTTGATCGACCACTCCTACCGCCACGCCGGCACCAAGGCCACGGTGATTCTGGCCGATCGGCTCAAGGATTTGGGCTATGAGTATTCCACCCGGGCCTCTATCTCTATCTGTCTCAACGACATGATGATCCCGGTGAGCAAGGACGAGGTGCTGAAAAAGGCTGAAAGCCAGGTGCTGTATGTTGACCAGCAGTATCGGGACGGCTTGATCACCCCCGGCGAGAAATACAACAAGGTGGTGGATATCTGGTCCCGGGCCACCGACACCGTGGCCAACGACATGATGCAGGAGATGAGTGTCCAATATCTTCGGGATAAGGACAAGAAGCTGGTTGAGCAGCCCAGCTTCAACTCGATCTTCATCATGGCCGACTCCGGAGCCCGGGGCAGCCGCGACCAGATCAAGCAGTTGGCCGGCATGCGTGGTCTGATGGCCAAACCTTCGGGGGCGATCATCGAAACTCCCATCAAGGCCAACTTCCGGGAAGGTTTGAGCGTGCTGGAGTACTTCATCTCCACCCATGGCGCCCGTAAGGGTCTGGCCGACACGGCGCTTAAAACCGCCAACTCGGGCTACCTCACCCGCCGTCTGGTGGATGTGGCCCAGGACGCCACCATCATTGAACGGGATTGCGGTACCCTGGACGGCATCGTCATCGAGGCCCTGGTGGAGGGCGGTGAGGTGATCCAGCCGGTGGGCGACCGTATTCTGGGCCGGGTGGCCCTGGATGATATTATCGATCCCTTCAGCGGTGAGGTGCTGGTGGAGGCCAACAGCGAAATCACCGAGGATAAGGTGGCCAAAATAGACGAGGCCGGCATCGATCGGGTCCAGATCCGCTCGGTATTGACCTGCAAGTCCCAGCGCGGGGTTTGCGGGCTCTGCTACGGCCGTGACCTGGGTCGCGGACATATGGTCAATATCGGCGAGGCGGTGGGGATCATCGCCGCCCAGTCCATCGGTGAACCCGGGACCCAGTTGACCATGCGGACCTTCCATATCGGCGGTACCGCCAGCCGGGCCGCCGAGCAGGCCGAGGTGCGGACCCGCCACGGCGGCACCGTGAAATTCAGCAACCTGCACGCGGTGCGTAACGCCGCCGGTCGGCTGGTGGTTATGACCCGGAACGGGGAGGTGAGCATCCTCGGTGCCCACGGTCGGGAGCGGGAGCGTTATCATATCAACTACGGCGGCCAGATCTACGTCGAGGAGGGGGCCGAGGTGGCACCCGACACCCTGATCGCCGATTGGGATCCCTACACCATTCCCATCGTCAACGAGATCGGCGGTCGAATCAAGTTCGGCGATATTATTGAAGGTGTCACCATGCAGGAGCGGGTCGATCCGGTTACCGGCAAGGCCTCTTCGGTGATCATCCAATCCCGGGCCGGGCAGCAAAACCCCCGGATCACCCTCAAGGATGAAAACGGCAAGACCGCCAAGTTGCCCAAAACCGGAACCCCGGCTCGCTACTCCCTTCCTGTGGGGACCATCATTGGGGTCAAGGAGAATGATGAGGTGGTGCCCGGGACTATTCTGGGCAAGATTCCGCGCGAGACCACCAAGACCAAGGATATCACCGGTGGTTTGCCCCGGGTGGCCGAACTGTTCGAGGTCCGCAAGCCCAAGGAGTTCGCGGTGATCAGCGAAATCGACGGCCAGGTCAGTTACGGCAAGGATCTCAAGGGCAAAAAACGGGTGGTTATTACCCCCGAACTGGGCGAGCCCAAAGAGTATCTGATCCCCAAGGGCAAGCATGTCATTGTCCATGAGGGTGACTATGTCAAGGCCGGTGAGCCGCTGATGGACGGCTCCCCTGATCCCAACGATATCTTGCGGGTAATGGGGGTCAAGGATCTGGCCAAGTTCCTGGTCAACGAGGTCCAGGAAGTTTACCGCCTCCAGGGCGTTAAGATCAACGACAAGCATATCGAGGTTATCGTTCGCCAGATGTTGCGCCGGGTCCAGATCACCAGCGTGGGAGATTCCACCTTCATGCTGGGCGAGCATGTCGAGTGGTGGCGGTTCAACGAGGAGAACGAGAAGCTGCTGGAGGAGGGGGCCCGGCCGGCCACCGCCGAACCGGTACTGCTGGGGGTGACCAAGGCCTCGCTCTCCACCGACAGCTTCATCTCGGCGGCCTCGTTCCAGGAAACCACCAAGGTGCTGACCAATGCTGCCATGGCCGGCAAAATCGATCTTCTTAACGGTCTGAAGGAAAACGTCATCATGGGCCGCCTGATTCCCGCCGGCACCGGGGTCGAACGTTACGCCATCGCCGAGGAGTAGCATGAAGATTTGCTTGACAAGGAGAGTTGGGTGGAGTACAAATGCCGTTTTCCCGAGCCCGATGCTGCAGATTGCGACCAGCCGGGGAGCTGAGAGCGGAAACAAGAAATTTCAGGAGTTAAGTTAGATGCCGACTATAAATCAACTGGTTCGCCAGGGCAGAAAGCAGAAGGCCAAGAAGACCAATACTCCGGCCATGAAGGGTTGCCCCCAAAAGCGTGGCGTGTGTGTGAGGGTTTATACCACCACCCCCAAAAAACCCAACTCCGCCTTGCGGAAGGTTGCCAGGGTGCGTCTGACCAACGGCATGGAGGTTAACTCCTATATCCCCGGGATCGGGCATAATCTGCAGGAGCACTCCGTGGTGTTGATCCGCGGTGGCCGGGTTAAGGACCTTCCCGGTGTCCGTTACCATGTAGTGCGCGGCACCCTGGATACTCTGGGTGTGGCCAATCGTAAGCAGGGGCGCTCCAAGTACGGAGCCAAACGGCCCAAATAAATATAATCTTCTCGCAGGGAGAAGCTCGAATGCCGAGACGGAGAGTAGCAGCAAAAAAACCGATAAGCCCGGACCCGCGTTTCAACAGCGTGGTGGTCAGCAAGTTTATCAACCGGATCATGCTGGATGGCAAGAAGAGTACCGCTCGCGGTATCTTCTACGAAGCAATGGATATGATTGAGACCCGGGTTAAGGACGCCAGTCCGCTTGAAGTTTTTGAGGGTGCCCTGGAGAAGGTTCGCCCCAGGCTGGAGGTCAAGTCCCGCCGGGTGGGCGGTGCCACCTATCAGGTGCCCATGGAGGTTCGCGCCGAGCGCCGTAACGCCTTGGCCATCCGCTGGCTGGTAGGCTTTGCCCGCCAACGTCCCGGTAAGACCATGGCGGAAAAGCTGGCTGCGGAGCTCTCCGATGCCTTCCAAAATCGGGGTTCGGCTGTAAAGAAGAAAGAGGACACCCATCGGATGGCCGAGGCCAACAAGGCCTTTGCCCATTACCGCTGGTAGATTGCTGTTTTCCCCTTCCACCTCCTTTAGGTTGACAAACCGGGGCGGGCAGGTTAAATAGCCACTTTTTTGCATGGCGACGAGGGTGTCTCCAGGCGAAGTGTCGAGTTGACCGGGAAGGAGAGTGGTTGTGGCAGGTGAGGACGATCTATCGCGATTGCGGAACATAGGCATCATGGCCCATATCGATGCCGGCAAGACCACCACCACCGAGCGCATGCTGTTCTATACAGGGCGCTCGCACAAAATGGGCGAGGTTCATGACGGCAATGCGATCATGGACTGGATGGAGCAGGAGCAGGAGCGGGGGATCACCATTACCTCCGCCGCCACCGCCTGCCAGTGGAAAGGGTATCGGATCAACATTATTGATACCCCGGGTCATGTGGATTTCACCGTCGAGGTTGAACGCTGTCTGCGGGTCCTTGATGGAGCGGTCGCCGTTTTCTGCGCCGTGGGTGGAGTTGAGCCCCAGTCGGAGACGGTTTGGCGCCAGGCCGATCGCTATCGGGTTCCCCGGATCGCCTATATAAACAAGATGGACCGCACCGGCGCCGACCATGAGCGCTGCTTGCGGATGATGGTCCAGCGGCTCAACACGGTGCCGCTTTTGACCCAACTGCCGGTGGGCAGGGAAGAGAATTTTCGGGGCGTCATCGATCTCATCACCGAGAGGATGCTCCTTTTTGATGAAGGCTCACAGGGGGCCACGGTTATTGCAAAACCGATCCCTGCCGATCTACTAGAAGAGTCCACGGCCGCACGTATGGCCCTGATCGAGAAGTTGGCCGACTTCGATGATGGGGTCATGGAGAAATTCCTGAACGAAGAGACGTTCACGGCAGCCGAGTTGTGTGGAGCGATCCGTGCCGCCACCCTGAGTTTGCGGGCGGTGCCGGTTTTGTGCGGCACCTCATTTAAGAACCGAGGGGTGCAGCCGCTGCTTGACGCCGTGTTGGAGTACTTGCCGTCCCCGCTTGAACTTCCCCCAGTGCAGGGGGTCAACCAGGATGGCGAATTGTTGGCGCGGAAGGCCTCTGATCAAGAGAAGCTTTGCGCTCTGGTCTTTAAGATCACCTCCGATCCCTTTGTGGACAACCTGGCTTACGTCCGGGTTTACTCGGGAGTGCTAAGGTCGGGCGACAAGGTTTTTAATCCGCTCAAGCGCAAGCAGGAAAAGATTGGGCGGATGCTGCGCATGCACGCCAACAAGCGGGAAGAGATCAAGGAGTTGCATGCCGGCGATATCGGAGCGGTGGTGGGTTTGAAGTTTACCACCACCGGTGAGACTCTCTGTCAGGCGGGTGATTTTATTATCCTTGACACCATGGAGTTTCCCGAGCCGGTGATCAGCGTGGCCATCGAGCCCAAGGGTAAAGCCGACGAGGATAAGCTGGCCGATACCTTGGCGCGGATCGCCATCGAGGATCCCTCCTTCAGGGTGCGCACCGATCCCGATACTGGCCAGACCATCATCGCCGGGATGGGCGAACTGCACCTGGAGATCATCACCGATCGCCTGCTGCGAGAATTTAAGGTCGGGGCCAGTGTGGGCCGCCCCCAGGTGGCTTACAAGGAGAGTATCTCCAGGCCGGCGCGGATGGAAAAGAAGTTTGAGCATCCCACCGCCGGGGGCAAGGGTCAGTATGCCCACCTGGTGCTGGAGTTCCTCCCGCGGGAGCGGGGAGATGGTTTTGAGTTTTCCAGCCGGGTCGCTGAAGATCGCATACCGGCCCCTCTGGTGGCGGCCGTTGCCAAGTCGGTGACCGACAGTATGACCTCCGGGGTCCTGCTGGGATTCCCGGTGATCGATCTGGAAGTGGTTCTGGTTGACGGCTCCTGGCATGAGGAGGAATCAACCCCCCAGGCGTTTGGGATTGCGGCTAATATGGCCTGCCGCCAGGGAATGCTGGAAGCCGCCCCCATTCTGCTGGAACCGGTGATGGCGGTTGAGATCACCCTGCCGGAAGGTTTTATGGGCGAGGTGATCAGCGATCTCAACGCTCGCCGGGCGATGATCACGGGTAACGACGCTTTAAGCGGAGATTTGCGGGTGTTGCAGGCCCATGTGCCTCTGGCCGAGATGTTCGGGTATGCAACCGATCTGCGCTCGGCCAGTCAGGGGCGAGCCAGTTTTGTCATGCAATTTTATCGATACGAAGAGGTTCCGGACCACCTTGCCCAACAGATTATCAAGCGGGTCCGGGGCTTGTAGCTAATAAAAAACAGAAAAACAAGGCATTGACCAGTCAAACGTCGGCAGCCTTGCCGACAAAAATGTGCGCTTAAGGAGACGAAGATGGCAAAGCAAAAGTTTGAGCGTAAGAAGCCGCATGTGAATATCGGCACCGTCGGGCACATCGACCACGGTAAGACCACCTTGACGGCGGCGATCACCCGGG
>DSDS01000037.1 GCA_011048585.1 Desulfurivibrio alkaliphilus
AATCCGTGGCGCTCCACATGCTCCTGGACCGCCCGGGCAATATCGTTAATTCGGTTTCCCACCTGAACCTGACCGATCCCCTGCCGCAACGACTCCCTGGTCACTCGCAGCAATTCCGCAGTTTGGTCGGGAACCTTGCCAACCGGCAGGGTAACGGCGGCATCCCCATAGAATCCCCGCCAGTTCACACCGAAATCGATGCTGACGATATCACCCTCTCGAACCACAACCTTTTTGGAGGGGATCCCGTGAACCACCTGCTCGTTCAGGGAGACACACAAGCTGCCCGGAAACCCCCGATAACCCTTAAAGGCCGGTACTCCCCCCCTCTCGCGGACAAACTCTTCCGCCCAGCCGTCAAGTAGGGCAGTACTTACTCCGGGACGAATCCTGGTGCTGAGCATGGTCAGGGTGGCGGCCACCAGTTGGTTGGCCTCTCCCATTATCTCCAGCTCTTCCGCCGATTTCAGAATTATTGAGCCACTCCCCATGAAATCGACCGCTACCTTCGGCCCTTGAAGCGTCCCTGTTTCAGAAAGCCATCATAGTTGCGCATCATGGTGTGAGACTCGATCTGGCCGATGGTATCAATTGATACCGCCACCACGATCAGCAGCGCGGTACCGCCAAAATAGAAGGGCACGTTGAATTTATTAATCAACACGGTGGGCAACACGCAGATGGCGCTCATGTAGATAGCCCCCACCACGGTGAGCCGGGTAATAACCTTATCCAGAAAATCGGCGGTCTTTTTGCCGGGGCGTACCCCGGGGATGAAGCCGCCGTTACGCTTAAGATTTTCCGACACATCAACCGGGTTGAAGGTAACCGCCACGTAGAAGAAGCAGAAAAAAACCAAAAAAGCCACAAATACGATGGTGTGGGGCAAGCTGCCCCAAGCCATCATGGCGCTGGCCCGCTGTACCCAATCGATCTGAATGAAGTTGCCCACCGTTTCGGGAAACATCATAATCGAAGAGGCAAAAATAGCCGGAATTACGCCAGCCATATTTACCTTAAGGGGCAGATGCGACTGTTGCCCGCCGTACATCCGCCGCCCCACCATCCGTTTGGCGTACTGCACCGGAACCCGCCGCTGGGCGGTCTCAACAAATACGATAAAACCGGTAACTCCTAGCACCATGATCAGCAGCAGGGGCAAGAAAACCAGGGCCAACTCGCCGGTTCCGGCCATCCGGAAAGTATTGACTATGGCCGAGGGCATACTGGCCACAATCCCGGCGTAGATGATCAGAGAGATCCCGTTGCCGATCCCGCGTTCGGTGATCTGCTCCCCGAGCCACATCAAAAAGGCGGTGCCACAGGTCAGGGTCAGCATGGTCATTAGGCGAAAGCCCCAGCCCGGATCGATCACCACCGGCACCCCCCCGGGAGCGCTCATCCCCTCCAGGCCGATACTGATAAACATTCCCTGGACCAGGGCCAGGCCGATGGTGGCGTAGCGGGTGTACTGGGTTATCTTCTGGCGGCCGGATTCGCCCTCTTTCTTAAGGGCCTCAAGATAGGGAACCACCACGGTAAGCAACTGGAAAATAATCGACGCACTGATGTAAGGCATGATCCCCAGGGCAAAAATGGAAAAATTCTCCAAGGCCCCGCCGGTGAACATGTTAAACATGTCAAAAAGACCGCCCACCTGCTCGAAAAAAGCGGAAATTGCCTCCCCGTCGATCCCCGGTGTCGGCACCTGAACACCCGCCCGATAAACCGCCAGCATGGCCAGAACAAAAAAGATCCTCCGGCGCAGCTCGGGAATCCTGGCGGCACTGCCTACCCCCGCCTGCATAAATTACTCCTGGGCCTCGGCGCTTACGGTTCCGCCGGCCGCTTCAATCTTGCCGCGGGCTGACTCGCTGACCTTGTCCACGTTCACGGTCAGAGCGACGGTCAATTCGCCATCCCCCAGCACTTTGATCAGCTGTTCCTTAGCGGAGATCAAGCCGGTGGCCTGGAGGGCGGCCCGGTCAACCACGCTGCCGGGCTCAAACTCATTGAGATCGCGCAGGTTCACCACCGCGTACTGTTTGCGGAAGGGGTTGCGGAAGCCCCGCTTGGGCAGGCGACGCTGCAGAGGCATCTGGCCACCTTCAAAACCGGGCTTGATACCGCTGCCGGAGCGGGCCTTGAAACCTTTATGGCCACGACCGGAGGTTTTGCCCAGGCCGGAACCGGGTCCGCGACCCAATCTTTTCCTCTGCTTGCGGGAACCGGGATGCGGTGAAAGATTACTCAGGTTCAACATTGAATTTCCTCCACGTCCAACAGGTGACGGACCTTGGCGACCATGCCCCGCAGTTCCGGGGTATCCTTGCGGACGATGGTCTTGTTGGTTCTGGTCAGGCCTAGACCGGTAAGGGTCTGACGAATTTTTGCAGTGCTGCCGATGGCGCTCTTGCGCAGGGTCAGCTTAAGGTCGGTGGTAGCCATCATATACCTCGGCGTAAAATACTTCTTAACTGGTTATTTCTTCTACTTTCTTGCCCCGCATGGCGGCAATCAGGCGAGGACTGCGCAGACGGCGCAGCCCGTCCAGGGTCGCCTTAACCATATTGTGCGGGTTATGCGAACCGATACATTTGGTCAGAATATTATGAATTCCGGCAGCTTCCAGTACCGCCCGCACCGGCCCGCCGGCAATAACGCCGGTACCAGCGGCAGCGGGCTTCAGCAGTACCTGGCCGGCGCCAAAGCGGCCCATAATTTCATGGGGAATACTCACCTCACTGACCGACACCAACTGCATATCCTTGCGGGCCTTTTCCACGCCCTTGCGGATCGCTTCCGGCACCTGATTGGCCTTGCCCAGCCCGTAACCAACCCGGCCCTGACCGTCACCAACCACCACGATAGCACTGAAATTGAACCGCCGACCGCCCTTGACCACTTTGGCCGTCCGGTTGATGAAGACAATTTTTTCGATCAGCTGATCGTCGCTATTGCCGCTTTTGTATTCCGCCAAGGTACACCCCCAAGCAATATAAGTTTAAATGTTGTTAGAAATCGAGGCCGCCCTCGCGGGCGCCATCAGACAGGGCCTTGACCCGGCCGTGATAGATGTAGCCACCACGGTCGAAAACCACCTTCTCCACCCCCCGGGTCTTGGCCAACTCCGCCAAGCGCAGTCCGACCTCCTTGGCCAGGGCGGTTTTACCCTGGGCTTCGGTGGAGGGGGAAAAATCCTTGCTGGCCGTGGAGAGCGCCGCAATGGTATGCCCGGCCGTGTCATCAATAAGCTGCCCGTAAATATGTCGGGCGCTCTTGAAAACCCGCAGGCGGGGACGTTCGGCCGTACCGGTGATTTTTTTTCTAATCCGCTTAATGCGCTTGCCACGGGCCATCGCCCTGCTATTCATCTTTGCCATTTCTTCGCCTATACCACCAAGGTTGAAACGATATCCGGCCAAAGCCGTAAATGTTTAGTTAACATCAATTACTTGGACTTGGTTTTGCCGGCCTTCCTTGCAATATACTCATTCTCGTAACGGATCCCCTTCCCCTTG
Organism: Desulfurivibrio alkaliphilus; assembly: GCA_011048585.1. Lineage (GTDB taxonomy): Bacteria > Desulfobacterota > Desulfobulbia > Desulfobulbales > Desulfurivibrionaceae > Desulfurivibrio > Desulfurivibrio alkaliphilus_A. Next base: position 3,522 of record DSDS01000037.1, read on the forward strand.
TAAGGTTCGGGCTTACGTACCTCACGGATCCGGGCCGCGGTTTGACCAAGCAGTTCCTTGTCGATGGACTCCAGGGTCACGGCGTTCTTCTCCACCGCAGCAGACACCCCGTCGGGCAGAGCGAAGGAAACCACGTTGGAGTAGCCGACACTGAGGTTGAGGGTGTTGCCCTTAGCCTCGACCCGATAGCCAACCCCTTCCACCAGCAGTTTTTTCTGAAAACCCTTCTCCACCCCGATCACCATGTTGTTGATCAGGGTACGGGTCAAACCGGTAAAAGCCCTGGTTCGCTGGGAGTTATCGCGAGCCTTGACCTGGATCCGGCCATCGGTCTGCTCCAGGGCGATCTCCGGCCGAATTTCACGGTTAAGATTACCCCTGGGGCCGGTCACACTAACCTGGGACCCCTTGATATCTACCTTGACTGCGCCGGGAACATCAATCGGCTGATTGCCTATTCTGGACATTGTATCACTCCTTAATCAAACAGATACCGGTCGGGGTAACTGTCATCCCTGTTCCTGGATAGCAGGACTACCAAACCTCGCAAAGCAGCTCACCACCAACCTGCTGCTCGCGGGCCTGCCGGTCACTCATGATCCCTTTGGAGGTGGAAAGAATCGCCACTCCCAACCCACTCATCACCTTGGGAATCTGATCATACTTGACGTAAACACGGCAGCCCGGCTTGCTGCGGCGACGAATGCCGGAGATTACCTGCTGGTTGCGTTCATCGTAACGCAGTTGGATTTTGATTATCCCCTGCTTGTTGTCCTCGATGATCTGGTAATCGCCGATGAAACCTTCCTGTTTAAGAATCGAGGCCAGACCGTACTTAACCTTGGACATCGGCACATCGACACTCTCATGGCCGACCATCGCGGCATTGCGTATCCTGGTCAGCATGTCGGCCAGCGGATCACTCATCGCCATTGCTACAGACTCCCGTTACCTGTTAGTAATAAAAAAAGCCGGAAATGCGGTTTGCGCCCGGCGCATTTTTTTGTGGCCAACCCCTGGGGAATCCCCCAGGGCTACCAGCTTGACTTGGTTACCCCTGCAATCTCGCCCTTGGAAACCAAGGAGCGCAGGCAGATTCGGCACACGCCAAATTTGCGGTAGAAAGCCCGAGGACGGCCACACAGGCCGCAACGATTATAATCCCGAACCTTGAACTTAGGTTTCCGATTACACTTAGCGATCATCGATTTCTTTGCCAACTGAAGCCTCCCGACCTTGCGTTGCTTTAGCTATTACTTTCTGAACGGCATGCCCAGCGCCCTGAGGAGAAAACGGCCTTCATTGTCGGTCTTGGCCGTAGTCGTAATGGCGATGTTCAAGCCCTTGATCTTGTCGATCTTATCATAGTCGATCTCGGGGAAAATAATGTGCTCCTTAATCCCCACCGAGTAGTTGCCCCGGCCGTCAAAGGCCTTAAAGGAGACTCCGCGAAAGTCGCGCACCCGAGGCAGGGCCACGTGGACCAGCTTGGCCAGGAAGTCGTACATCCGATCCCCGCGCAGGGTAACCCGGCAGCCGATGGGCATCCCCTCCCGCAGCTTGAAGGTGGCGATCGACTTTTTGGCCTTGGTGACCACCGCCTTCTGCCCGGCGATCATGGTCAGCTCCTGGCTGGCGCTTTCAACGATCTTGGGGTTCTGCACCGCCTCACCCAAACCCATATTGAGGGTAATCTTCTCCAGTCTGGGTACTTCCATGATGTTGCCGTAGCCGAACTCCTGCATCAATTGCGGCACACACTCATCGGTGTAATACTGTTTCATTCCAGCCATGCTCTAACGCCTCCAGCGCGGAGTGGTAATTATATCAACTTACAAGATCGGTCGGTTACGCCTTGGCCTCAACCGACTCGTTACACTTTTTGCAGATTCTGACCTTGGTGCCGTCTTCGAGGATCTTACGACCGATCCTGGAGGTCTGGGCGCATTTGGGACAGATCAGCTTCAGGTTGGAGATCGCCACCGGGGCTTCCTTTTCGATAATGCCGCCCTGCTGATTAAGCTGGTTGGGCTTGGTGTGGCGTTTGATCATATTGATCTTTTCAACCACCGCCCGGCCCTGGCTCCGATCAACCTTGATCACCTTGCCGACTCGACCCTTGTCCCGACCGGTGATCACTTCCACCCGGTCATTTACCTTCAAATGCGTTTTCGCGTTATGCATCTTCTTGCCTCGGATTTGAGATGCGGAGGGGGTCCAGGGCTCAGTCCGGGACGTCCCAACCGTCAAAATCGTTCTAGAGAACCTCGGGGGCCAGGGAAACGATCTTCATGAACCCCTTGGGTCGCAACTCTCTGGCCACCGGCCCAAAAATACGGGTACCGATGGGATCGCCGGCGTTGTTGACCAGCACAGCCGAGTTCTCGTCGAAACGAACGGCGGTGTCATCGAGCCGGCGAATCTCCTTCTTGGTACGAACCACCACCGCCTTTACCACGTCACCTTTCTTAACCTTGGCATTGGGAATGGCCTCCTTAACAGAAACCACAACCACATCGCCGATACTGGCATAACGCCGACCGGTGCCGCCAAGTACCCGAATGCACATCAGCTTCTTGGCTCCGGAGTTGTCGGCAACGTTTAATACACTTTGTGTCTGAATCATGATCTCACCTGCTTATCCGGCAGTCAGTTAAATGCCATCCCTCTGCCCCGGGCACGGCACACCCCAAGTTTCTTCGCGCAATGGGCCCCTACTAAACCGCCTTCTCAAGAATGGCCCGTAGCCGCCACCGCTTCTTGCGGCTCAGGGGACGACACTCCTCGACCAGTACCCGATCACCGATATTGCAGGCATTTTCCGGATCGTCGGCCAAATACTTTATATGGCGACGAATAAACTTACCATAGAGTTTATGGGGGGTAAGGCGGGTGGTCTGGATTACGATGCTTTTATCCATCTTGTTGCTGACCACCAAACCGACCTGCGTCTTCTTGGTTTTTTGTCCTGCGCTCATTTATCGAATCCCGAATGATATTTTTTCCGGCACTGCTGCCGACCATGGGCAATCGGCTTTGTGCCGACGAATTACAATTCGAGGCGGCTCAGCGGCTCGCCGTCTCCTGAAGCACGGTTTTAATCCGGCTGATCGCCTTGCGGGTCTGCTGGATCTTGGCGGTATTCTCCAAGGGGCGAATACCGTGCTGAAACTTGAGCCGGCAGAGCTCTTCCGAAAGCTCACGCACCTTGGCGCCCATCTCGTCAGCGCTCATAAGTCGAATATCTTTAATCTTCATAGCGTGCTATCCATATCAATAATCTTGGTGGGAAAGGGCAGCTTGTTGGCCGCCAGCCGCAGAGCTTCCCGGGCCAGTTCGCCGTCAACGCCGGCCAACTCGTAGAGAATCCGACCGGGCTTGATAATGGCTACCCAACCTTCCGGGCTGCCCTTGCCTTTACCCATCCGGGTCTCGGCGGGCTTCCTGGTGAAGGGCTTGTCGGGAAAGATCCGGATCCACATCCTGCCGCCGCGCTTAACTTTCCGGTTGATGGCAATACGGGCGGCCTCGATCTGCTGGGAGGTCATCCGGCCACAGCCCACCGCCTTCAAAGCATACTCACCATAGGCGATGGAAGAACCGCGGTGGGAGGCACCGGTCATCCGGCCCTTGAACACCTTTCTATGTTTAACCTTTTTGGGACTGAGCATCTCTTTATCCTAAGCTGTTTTGCTGTTGAATAATCCGGCAAAAACCGTGACCGGTCTCCGTTCCGAGGCTATGCCTGCTCCTCGAGCTGGCGCTGGTCGTCATCGGCCAGGACTTCGCCCTTGAAAATCCACACCTTGACCCCAATGATTCCGTAGGTGGTCTTGGCTTCAGCCAGGCCGTAATCGATGTCGGCCCGGAGGGTGTGCAGGGGCACCCGCCCCTCCCGATACCATTCGCGGCGGGACATCTCGGCGCCGCCCAGGCGACCGGAACAGGCAATCCTAATCCCTTTGGCGCCAAACTTCAAGGCCATATTTACCGCCTTCTTCATTGCCCGGCGAAAAGCCACCCGTCGCTCCATCTGCTGAGCAACATTTTCCGCGATCAACTGGGCATCAGCCTCGGGACGGCGAACCTCCTGGATATCCAAGGCGCACTCACGGCCGGTACGGCGCTCAAGATCGCCCTTGAGGACGTCGATCTCGGATCCTTTTTTACCGATCACCACGCCGGGACGTGAAGTGTGCAGCTTGATCCGGATCTTTTCGCCGGTCCGGGAGATCTGAATCCGGGAGATGCCGGCATGATACAAACGCTGTTTGAGATACTTCCTGAGGCTCTGGTCCTCAAGAAAATTCTTGGCATAATCCCGGTCGGCATACCAAATGGAGTCCCAGGTACGCACGATATTCAGCCGTAAACCGATTGGATTGACTTTCTGGCCCAAAATTTTCCTCCGTTGACAAGGTGGCGCTTATTAACGCCGTTACAATGAACCCGCCGCAGCTTATACTTTTATCGACCGCTTATTGCTCGTCGAGCACAACCGTGATGTGGCTGCTTCGCTTGATAATCCGCCCGGCCCGACCCATGGGCATGGGCCTGATCCGCTTCAGCGAGGGACCACCATCGATATAAACGGTCTTGACGTAAAGGTTATCCACGTCAATGGCCTCGTTCTGACTGGCATTGGCCACCGCCGCCTCGATAACCTTGCGGAGAATACGGGCCCCCTTCTTGGGCAGGAATCTCAAGGTATTCAACGCGGTCTCTACCTGTTTGCCTCTCACCATATCGGCAACCAGCCGGGCCTTCTGGGGAGAAATCCGGATGTTCCGGGCCAGCGCTTTAGCTTCCATCGCCATTCACTCCTCTTATCTTGCCTGGGGCAAGTTTATCTCTTTTTCTTATCCGCCGCGTGACCGTAATAGGTCCTGGTCGGGGAAAACTCGCCGAGCTTATGGCCGACCATGTTTTCGGTTACAAACACCGGAATAAATTTCTTCCCGTTGTGGACGGCAAAGGTTAACCCGATCATCTCCGGTATAATATCGGAACGGCGGGACCAGGTTTGAATAACCTTGCGCGATCCCTCATCCCTGGCTTTCTCCACCTTCCGTAAAAGATGGTCATCGACAAACGGTCCTTTCTTAATCGAGCGTGCCACTTCAGCTCCCCCTTATCTTAGGATCTCTTCTTGACAATATCCTTGTCGCTGCTCTTACGGCCCCGGGTCTTGTAACCCTTGGTCGGCATACCCCACGGAGTAGTGGGATGACAACCGCCGGAGCTCTTGCCCTCACCACCACCCATGGGATGGTCAACGGGGTTCATCGCCACGCCACGAACCTTGGGCCGACGGCCCAACCAGCGACTACGACCAGCCTTGCCCAGCTTGCGGCTTTCATGCTCAACATTGCCAACCTGGCCGATACTGGCCCGGCAGGCCCGATGAAAGCGGCGAACCTCGCCCGAGGGGAGCTTGACCAAAACGTGGTCGCCCTCTTTGGCCATCAACTGAGCCGAGCCGCCGGCACTGCGCACCAGCTGACCGCCCTTGCCGATCTTCATTTCAATATTGTGAATGGTGCTCCCCAGGGGCATATTACCCATGGGCAGGCAGTTGCCGGGTTTAATATCCACGTTGTCACCGGCTTCGATCACATCCCCGACCTTAACCCCGTTGGGAGAGAGGATGTAGCGCTTTTCGCCGTCCACATACTGGAGCAGGGCGATGTTGGCGGTCCGGTTGGGATCATACTCGATGCCGGCTACTTTGGCCGGAATCCCGACCTTGTCGCGTTTGAAATCGATCATCCGGTATTTACGCTTATGGCCGCCGCCCTGGTGGCGGGAGGTAACCCGACCGTAATTGTTGCGGCCACCATTTTTATTCAGGGTCTTAACCAGCCCCTTGACCGGACGTTCGCTGCTGAGCTCATCCCTGACCACGGTGACCAGGGTCCGCCGTCCCGCTGATGTCGGTTTATATGTCTTCAGTGCCATGTGAAACTCCGATTTGTTGTTTCAATAAAGCCTTTTTTGACCTTACAGCTCTTCCAGGAAGTCGAGCTTGCTCTCGCTGCTCAAGGTCACGAAGGCCTTCTTCCTATCGCTGGTGGTGCCCACATATTTGCCCATCCGCTTGCGCTGGCCGGGCATACTGGCAGTTCTTACCTTCTCCACCTTCACACTGAAGAGACTCTCAACCGCCTTTTTAATCTCATTCTTGTTGGCCCGACGATCAACCTGCAGCACGATCTGATTGTGGTCCTCCTGCAATCCCATGCTTTTTTCCGTCAGCCGGGGACGCTTGACCACCTCAAAAATATTTTTCATGACAGCAACCTCTCTTCCAGCTGACCGATACAGGGCTGCAACAGAACAATGTGCTTGTGCAGCAAAATATCGTAGACATTGAGCCCTTCCGGCGGCATCACCTTGAACCCGGGGACGTTGCGGGAGGAGCGTTCCAGGGTCTCAATCCGCTCGGGAGCAATAATCAAAGCGTTCTTGATCTCAAAATTGTCCATCACTTCGATGAACTTCTTGGTTTTGATCTCATCAAGCCGAAAATCGTCCAGCACCACCAGGAGCTGATCGCTGAAGCGTGAGCTCAAGGCCATCCGCAGTCCGAGCTTCCGGGCCTTACGAGGCATCCGGAAGGAATAGCTCCGGGGCTGGGGGCCGAAAACGGTGCCGCCGCCCCGCCAGAGGGGAGACTTACGGCTGCCGGCACGAGCCCGGCCGGTGCCCTTCTGCTTCCAGGGCTTCTTGCCGCTGCCGGTGACATCGGACCGGGTTTTAGTGCAAGCGGTACCGGCACGCCGGTTGGCGCGCTGCATCCGCACGATGTCGTGGAGAAGGTGCGGGTTGACCTCAACCTTGAAGAGCTCATCTTTCAGCTCAAGCTCCCCAACCTTTTCCTTCTTGATATTGTATATTTCCGTTACCGCCATTATCGCTACCCCCTAGGCATTAACCTTGGCGTCGGCGCAGTCGCTCCGACCTTACGCGTTCTTGTAGATCTGAACCACTCCCTGCTTGGCGCCGGGAACTCCGCCCTTGAGCACAATCACATTTTGCTCGGGACGGATATCGATGACGGTGCAGTTCTTCTTAGTGATAAACTTGTCCCCCATCTGGCCGGGCATCTTCTTGCCCTTGATGACCCGACCCGGCCAGGCACTGCAGCCGATGGAGCCGGGGGCCCGATGGAAATTGGAGCCGTGGGTGGCCCGGCCGCCCTTGAAACCGTGGCGACGAACCACGCCCTGGAAGCCCCGCCCCTTGTTACGGGCCCGGACATCAACCAGATCGCCGATACTGAGCAGATCGGTAATATTGATCTCCTGGCCAACCTCGTAGGCCTCGGGATCAGTGACCCGAAACTCCTTAACGTGGTAAAAGCCACCCTTACCGGCCGCCTTGCAGTGACCGGCCTCGGCCTTATTGAGGCGCGATTCGCTGCGCGACCCAAAACCAACCTGGATGGCGCTATAACCTTCCTTGGCGTTGGTTTTTTTCTGCAAAACCACGCAGGGACCGGCTTCGATCACCGTTACGGGAACTGCGATCCCGGTCTCGGTAAAAATCCGGGTCATTCCCATTTTCCTGCCCAGCAAACCCATGTTCTTAGACATTGTTACACCTGTCCGGTAAATAAGCGTTGAGGCTTCTTAAAGCTTGATCTCGACATCCACACCCGCGGAAAGCTCGAGCTTCATCAGGGCGTCAATGGTCTGCTGGGTCGGCTCCAGAATATCCAGGAGCCGCTTATGGGTCCGCATTTCAAACTGCTCACGGGACTTTTTGTCCACATGGGGCCCCCGCAGAACACAAAACTTGTTGATCGTGGTCGGCAGGGGAATGGGGCCGGCCACCGCCGCCCCCGTCCGCTTGGCGGTTTCCACGATCTCACTGGTGGATTGGTCGATCAGCTTATGGTCGTATCCTTTAAGGCGGATCCGAATCTTCTGTGTATTGATCATTTTATTTATTCCCAATCTCTATAATCAGGCGACAATCTTATTGATAACCCCGGCGCCCACCGTCCGGCCGCCTTCGCGAATCGCGAATCGCAGACCCGCATCCATGGCGATCGGGGTGATCAGCTCGGCCTCAACCGTGACGTTGTC
>DSDS01000036.1 GCA_011048585.1 Desulfurivibrio alkaliphilus
CGATATCATCTTCGGCGAGGGTTCCTCCCGGGAGGGGGATCTGCTTGACTTGGCGGTGGGCCAGAATATCGTTGATAAGAGCGGGGCCTGGTACTCCTACAACGGCGAGCGGATCGGCCAGGGCCGGGAAAACTCCAAGCTCTTCCTGAAGGAACATCCCGAGCTGGCCGCCGATATCGAGCGCAAGGTGCGCCTGGGTTTCGGGTTGGGGATGCCCGGTGAGGTCAGGGAGACCGAGGAAGCCGCTCCGGCGGGCAAGTCGGCGGGCAAAGAGCAGAAGAGCGCGTAATTTACCAGGAACCCTTCAGGAACAATAAGATAGATGATCAACGGCAACGCCATCAGGCAAAAATTTCTCGACTATTTTGCGGCCCGCCACCATGCGGTGGTGGAAAGCTCGGCCCTGGTGCCCCATGATGACCCGACCCTGCTCTTCACCAACGCCGGGATGGTCCAGTTCAAAAAGGTGTTCACCGGCGAGGAGCAGCGTGGCTACCAACGGGCGGTGACCTGCCAGCGTTGCGTCCGGGCCGGCGGCAAGCACAACGACCTGGACAATGTCGGCTACACCGCCCGCCATCACACCTTTTTCGAAATGCTGGGCAACTTCTCCTTCGGTGATTACTTCAAGGAGGAGGCGATCCGGCTGGCCTGGGACTTTTTGACCAAGGAGTTGCGACTTTCGCCGGCCAATCTCTGGGTTTCGGTTTTCCGGGAGGATGATGAGGCCTTTAAGATTTGGGAGGGGATCGAAGATCTGCCACCGGGCCGGATCGTCCGGCTGGGGGAGAAGGATAACTTCTGGGCCATGGGCGATACCGGTCCTTGCGGCCCCTGCTCGGAGATCCATATCGACCAGGGGGCGGCAATCCCTTGCGATAACCCCAATTGCGGGGTGGAGTGCGATTGTGATCGCTTCCTTGAAATCTGGAACCTGGTCTTCATGCAGTACGAGCGCGGCGCCGACGGTAAATTGACTCCGCTGCCCAAGCCCAGTATCGATACCGGCATGGGCCTGGAGCGGATCGCCGCCGTGGTCCAAGGCAAGCACAACAACTACGACTCCGATCTCTTTCAGCCGATTATCGGCCCCACCGCCGATCTGGCCGGGGTTACCTACGGTGCCGATCCGCGCGGCGATACCGCCCTGCGGGTGATCGCCGATCACGCGCGAACCACCACCTTTCTGGTGGCCGACGGGGTGTTGCCCTCCAACGAGGGGCGGGGTTACGTGCTGCGTCGGATCATGCGCCGGGCCATCCGCTTCGGTCGGACCCTGGGTTTGTCCGAGCCCTTTCTCGGCACGGTCTGCGCCGCGGTGACTGATCTGATGCGGTCGGCCTACCCCCACCTGGAGTCCAGCCGCGAACTGCTGCTCAAGGTGGTGCGCCACGAAGAGAAACGCTTCCTGGAAACCCTGGATCACGGCCTGACCATGCTGGAGCAGGAGGTGGAGCGACTGCGGGGCGCCGGGGGGCTCGCCTTGCAGGGTGATTTTATCTTCAAACTTTATGACACCTACGGCTTTCCGGTGGATATCGCCAAGGATGTGGCCCAGGAGGAGGGGTTGGCGGTGGATGAGGAAGGCTTCAACACCGCCATGGCCCGCCAGCGCCAGCAGTCGCGCAAATCCTGGAAAGGGGGAGGTTTGGGCGAACTGGGCCCCGGCTACAAGGAGTTGTTGGAGCGGGGAGAACAAACGGTTTTTGTCGGCTACGAGACCCGCCGTCATCGGGCCACCCTGGCCGCGCTGCTCGATGGCGAGGGGAATCTGGTCGCGGCGGCGATGGCGGGCGACCGGGTTGCCTTGGTCTGCCCGGAAACCCCTTTTTACGCCGAAGCGGGCGGTCAGAGTGGTGACCAGGGGGAGATCGCCGGCGGCCAGGGGAAGGCTTTGGTGGAGAATACCGTCAAGCTGGGTGAGCAGCTGGTTCTCCACCAGGCCCAGGTGATCGAGGGGCGGCTGACGGCCGGGGAGGAGGTGGCCCTGGCGGTCAGCGAGGGACGGCGCAATCGGATCGCCGCCAACCACACCGCCACCCATCTGCTCCATGCCGCCCTGCGGCGGGTGTTGGGCGAGCATGTCAAACAGGCCGGTTCACTGGTGGATCCCGAGCGGTTTCGCTTCGACTTCACCCATTTCTCTCCCCTCACTCCCGGGGAAATTCATCAGGTGGAACGGCTGGTCAACGAGGAGATCCGGGCCAACACCCGCTTGCATGTCGCCCGGGTTAAACGGGATGAGGCCCTGCAAAGCGGCGCCGCCGCCCTTTTTGGAGAAAAATATGGGGAGACGGTGCGGGTGGTGACGGTGGGCGAGTTCAGCAAGGAACTGTGTGGCGGCACCCACGTCGGGGCCACCGGGGAGATCGGCCTCTTCAGGATCGTCTCCGAAAGCGGAATTGCCGCCTCCACCCGCCGGATCGAGGGAATATGCGGGGAGGCGGCCCTGCTGCGCTGCCAGGAGGTGGAGGATGGACTGGCCCGGCTGGCGGCCCGCCTGAAAACCAGCCCCGCCGAACTGCCGAGCCGAATCGACAAGCTCCTGGCCCGCCAAAAGGAGCTGGAACGTAAACTGGCCCAGCTGGCCACCCAAAGTGCGGCCTTCGATCTCAACAGCGTGCTTAAGCGGGCGGTGGAGGTCGCCGGAGTGCCGGTGCTGGCCTGCCGGGTGCCGGCCGATTCGGCCAGGACCCTGCGGGAGATCGGTGATCAGCTCCGGGACCGGATGGGCTCAGGGATCGCGGTGCTGGCGGCCGAGGTGGATGGCAAGGCATCCCTGCTGGCCATGGTGGGCAAGGAGTTGACCGGGCGTTTCAAGGCCGGCGAGATCGTCAAGGCTGTGGCAGTTCTGGTGGGGGGCAGCGGCGGCGGCAGGCCTGATATGGCCCAGGCCGGCGGCAGTCGCCCGGAGCAGATTGACGAGGCCCTGGCGGCAGTCCCGAAAATTATCCAAGAAATGTAAAATGAAAATATTGACATGGTTTGGTGAATGGATTAGAACGCCTATTTGTTTGTGAATGGCCATTCATTTTCCAGCCAAATAATTAAGAGCGTAGCGGAGGGACCTGCCGGATGATCACCATAGACTTCACCATGCCGCTTCATATCATCAACATCCTGTTGCTGACTGTGATCCTCAACATTGTCCTCTACCGCCCCATCCGCAATATTCTGGAGCAGCGGCGGGAGAAAATCTCCTCCCTGGGCGGTGATATTGCGAAGTTCGAGAAAAATCGCCTTTTGCGCCAAGAGGAGTTTGAGCGCAAACTGCAGGAGGCCCGGGCCAAGGCCAAGGGCGAGTTTGACGCCGTCCGCTCCGCCACCCAGGCCGAGAGCAACAGTAAGCTCGCCGCCCTGCGCCAGGAGGTGGAGAGTGCCAAAAGTACTCAGTTGAAAGAGGTTGAAAACCAGTTTGCCACCGCCCAAACTGAACTGCGAAGCCAGATTGACGGCTTTGCCCAAGTCATGGCGGCCAAAGTGTTGGGGAGGGCCATCTGATGCGATATCTGCAAGCGAAACATGCCGCCGCCCTGGCGGCCCTGCTCCTGGTGCTGGCCACCGCCGCCACCGGCCAGGCGGCCGAAATTAGTACGGCGAAGATGTGGGATCTCTTCTACCGGGTTCTCAACTTTGCGGCGTTGGTCTTCATCCTGCTCTATTTTCTGAAAAAGCCGGTGGTCAATTTTTTCAGCAACCGCCGGGAAACGATCCGGGGCGAACTGGAAGAGTTGGAGGCCAAGCGGGTCGAGGTTGAGCGGGCCTATAAGGAGAGCGAGGCCAAGATGAGTTCCCTGGAGGCTTCGGCCCAGGAGATCGTGGCCGAGGCGATTCGCCAGGGTGAAGTGGAACGGGAGCGGATTCTCAGCGAGGCTGAACGGGCAGCCGTCAACATGAAGCGCCAGGCCGAGATGGCGGTGCAGCATGAATTGGCCACCGCCAAGGCTCGCCTTAAGAGCGAGATCGCCGAGGAAGCCGCCCGGGTAGCCGAAGAGTTGGTGCGCAAGCATCTGCAACCGGCCGACGAGGCAAAAATGATCGCCGGCTATCTTGACAAGGTGGGAGGTGTGCAGTGAAAAACACGGTTTTGGCCAAACGCTACGCTAAGGCGCTCTTTGCCGTGGGCAAGGATGACGGCGCTTTTGCCGCCTACGGTGAAACGCTCAACCAGCTGGCCGGCCTTTTCGATGCCAGTGAGGTGGCCGACGCCCTCACCAATCCCCTCTATCCCGAGGATGTTCGCCTTAAAGTGATGGAGAAGCTGGTGGAGGCCATTAAGGCCGCCCCGGTGATGGTCAACTTCTGCAAGTTGCTGGTGGAGAAGAAGCGAGCCGCCATTTTGCCGGAGATTGCCGAGTGTTATCAGGAGATGGTGGACAGTGATCGCAACCTCCTGCGCGGCACCTTGGTGACCGCGGCGGAGATCGCTCCGGAATTGAGTGAAAAAGTTAAGGCCACAATGGAAAAGATAACCGGTAAGCAGGTCGAGTTGACCAGCCGGATCGACCCGGCCATTATCGGCGGGATGGTTGCCAAGGTTGGTGATCTGGTGCTCGACGGCAGTATCCGGTCGCAACTTGCAGGGTTAAAGGAATCCATCAAGGGGAGAGAATAGACGATGCAGATTAAAGCCGAAGAGATCAGCCAAATTATCAAGAGTCAAATCCAGGAGTATGAAGCCAAGGTCGACCTGAGCGAAACCGGCACCGTGCTGTCGGTGGGCGACGGTATTGCCCGGGTGTACGGGGTTGAAAACTGTATGGCCATGGAACTGCTGGAGTTTCCCGGTGGTATCCTGGGTGTGGCCCTGAACCTGGAGCAGGACAACGTGGGTTGCGCGGTCCTGGGGGATGTCAGCAACATTAAAGAGGGCGACATCGTTAAGCGGACCGGCAGGATCGCCGAGGTTCCGGTTGGCCCCGAGATGCTGGGCCGGGTCGTGGACGGGGTGGGCAATCCCATCGACGGTCAGGGACCGATCACTGCCAAGGAGACCCGCAAGATCGAGGTGCTGGCCCCCGGTGTTATCGCCCGGAAGTCGGTGCATGAGCCCTGCTACACTGGGGCCAAGGCGGTGGACGCCATGACTCCGGTTGGTCGCGGTCAGCGCGAACTGGTGATCGGTGACCGCCAGATCGGCAAAACCGCTCTCTGTGTAGACGCGATCATCGCTCAGAAAGAGACCGATATGCACTGCATCTACGTGGCCATCGGTCAGAAGAAATCCACCGTCGCCCTGGTGGTGGAAGCCCTGCGCAAGCATGGCGCCATGGAGTACACCACCGTGGTTGCCGCCTGTGCCTCCGACCCGGCCCCGATGCAGTACGTTTCGGCCTTCGCCGGTACCGCCATGGGCGAATACTTTCGCGACAACGGCAAACACGCCCTGATCATCTATGACGATCTTTCCAAGCAGGCGGTGGCCTATCGCGAGCTTTCCCTGCTGCTGCGGCGACCGCCGGGACGTGAGGCCTTCCCTGGCGATATCTTCTTCAACCACTCCCGGCTGTTGGAACGCTCGTCCAAGTTGAGCGACGAACTGGGGGCTGGCTCGCTAACCGCCCTGCCGATCATCGAAACCCAGGCCGGCGACGTATCGGCCTATATCCCCACCAACGTAATTTCGATCACCGACGGCCAGGTTTATCTCGAGCCCAACCTCTTCTTCGCCGGGGTTCGTCCAGCGATCAACGTCGGTCTCTCGGTATCCCGGGTCGGTGGTGCCGCCCAGGTTAAGGCGATGAAGCAGGTCGCCGGTACCCTGCGGCTCGATCTGGCCCAGTACCGCGAGCTGGCCGCCTTTGCCGGTTTCGGCTCCGATCTGGACGCCAGCACCCAGGCGCAGCTTACCCGCGGCGCCCGTCTGGTGGAAATTCTCAAGCAGCCCCAGTATCAGCCGCTGACCATGGAGAAGCAGGTCACCATCATCTTCGCCGGGACCAAGGGGTATCTCGATAAGCTGCCCTTGGATCTGGTGGCCGAGTATGAGGCCCAGCTTTACGATTACATTGAGAAGAACGAGCCCAGCGTCTTTGACGACCTCAAGAGCAAGCAGGAGATCGATGCCGATCTTGAGGCCAAGTTGCGCAAGACTCTGGAAGCCTTTAGTGAATCCTTCAGGGCCGCCAAGGGCCTGAAATAGGTCGGATAAAGTTGAGGAGGGGCGTTTATGCCTAGCCTGAAAGATGTAAAAACCAAGATCGGCGGGGTCAAGAAGACCTCGCAGATCACCAAGGCCATGAACATGGTGGCCGCCGCCAAACTGCGGGGAGCCCAGAGCAAGATGGAGGCTTTCCGGCCCTACGCTGAGCAGTTTCATGCCGCCATGGCCAGCCTCTCCGCCGGGACCGGCGGGGCCCGTTTCCCTCTGATGGAGGTGCGGGAGGTCAAAAAAGTTGAACTGGTGGTGGTTACCTCCGATCGCGGCCTCTGCGGTAGCTTCAATGCCAATATCCTCAAGGTGGCCAATAGAGCCGTAGCGGAACTTGAGGCGGCTGGTAAAAAAGTATCCTTGGTCTGCGTGGGCAAGAAGGCGCGTAACTTCTTTCGTAAGAGCGGGAAGATGCGGAAGGATTATATCGACATCATGGGCACCTTCCAGATGTTCAATGCCCGGGCCATCGCCCAGGATGCCGCCGCCAATTTTCTTAGTGGCGAGGCCGACGAGGTCCGGTTGATTTATGGCCGCTTTCACAGTGTCGCCCTCCAGCGCCCCGAGCAGACCACCATTCTGCCGATCAAGCCCATCGAGGGCGAAGCAGGGGGGGCTGCGGCGCCGGCCAGCCAGGCCGTTTACATTTACGAGCCCAGCCAGGAAGAGATCATGGAGGTTCTGCTGCCCATGTTCCTTAATGTAATGGTCTACCACTCCATGCTGGAGGTCAGCGCCAGTGAGCATGCCGCCCGCATGACCGCAATGGATAACGCCACCAGGGCTTGCAAGGATATTATTAACAACCTGACCTTGATCTACAATAAGACCAGGCAGGCCGGTATTACCTCCGAGCTGATGGATATCGTCGGCGGCGCCGAGGCATTGAAAGGCTAGTTGATTCGTTACTTAACGCTTGTATTATTTTGAATAATAAGCTGTCAGGAGGCTTGCACATGAGCGAGGTTAACACAGGGAAGGTTATTCAGGTCATCGGGCCGGTGGTTGACGTTGAGTTTGAGCCGGGCAAGCTTCCCGAAATTATGAACGGGATGCTGGTCAGCAACAAGGGGATCAGCGACGAGGCCGATAACCTGGTGATCGAAGTGGCCCAGCATCTGGGTAACAACGTGGTTCGCTGCGTTTCCATGGATCAGACCGATGGTTTGGTTCGCGGCCAGGAGGTCAAGGATACCGGTAAGCCCATCGAGATCCCCTGTGGCGCGCCGGCTTTGGGCCGGATCATGAACGTGGTCGGGCGCCCGGTGGATGGCTTGGGCGCGATCACCTCCGATAAGATGAGGCCGATCCATAAGCCGGCTCCGGCCTTCACCGAGCAGGACACCGAGATCCACGTCCTGGAAACCGGCATCAAGGTTATCGACCTGCTGGTGCCTTTCCCCCGGGGCGGTAAGATGGGGCTGTTCGGTGGCGCTGGTTGCGGCAAGACCGTTATCATGATGGAGATGGTTAACAATATCGCCCTGCACCATGGCGGCATTTCGGTTTTCTGCGGGGTTGGCGAGCGGACCCGTGAGGGTAATGATCTCTACCACGAGATGAAGGAATCGGGCGTTTTGCCTAAGGCAGCCTTGGTTTACGGCCAGATGACCGAGCCTCCGGGAGCCCGGAGCCGGGTCGCTCTGACCGGCCTTTCTGCCGCCGAGTATTTCCGTGACGAAGAGGGGCAGGACGTGCTTTTCTTCGTGGACAACATCTTCCGTTTCACCCAGGCCGGCTCCGAGGTTTCGGCTCTGCTTGGCCGGATTCCTTCGGCGGTAGGTTATCAGCCCACCCTGGCCACCGACCTCGGTGCCCTCCAGGAGCGGATCACCTCCACCACCAAGGGTTCGATCACTGCGGTACAGTGTGTTTATGTGCCGGCCGACGACCTTACCGACCCGGCTCCGGCCACCACCTTTGCCCATCTTGACGGCACCGTGGTACTGTCCCGGCAGATCGCCGAGCTGGGTATCTATCCGGCGGTTGATCCCCTGGACTCCACCTCGCGGATTCTCGACCCCAACGTTTTGGGCGAGGAACACTACCAGGTGGCCCGAGGGGTCCAGATTACCCTGCAGAAGTACAAGGATCTGCAGGACATTATCGCCATTCTCGGTATGGATGAGCTTTCCGAAGAGGATCAGCTCACCGTGGCCCGGGCCCGGAAAATACAGCGCTTTCTTTCCCAGCCCTTTACCGTGGCTGAAACCTTCACCGGGATGCCCGGCAAGTATGTGAAGGTTGAGGACACTGTCCGCGGTTTCAAGGAGATTCTGGACGGCAAGCATGACGAGTTGCCCGAGGGCGCCTTCTACATGGTGGGCAGCATCGACGAGGCGGTTGAAAAGGCCAACCGCGAGAAGGCGACGGCTTAACCGTTTCTGCAGCAGCACCTTTACAGGGCGAGGATAGACGATGGCAGCATTGATACAGTTGGAGATCGTTACCCCCAAGGGGGCGGTGCTCAGCGAGCAGGTCGAGATGGTCACCGCTCCAGGTTATGCCGGGGTTTTCGGGGTATTGGCCAATCATGCCCCCCTGCTCAGCACCATCAAGATCGGCAATCTGGTTTACAAGAAGGATGGCCGGGATGATATTGTGATGGTCAGCGGTGGTTTCTGCGAGGTTTCCAATAATAAGGTTACCTTTCTGGTCGAGAGCGCCGAGCGGGGCAGCGATATCGATGTGGATCGCGCTTTGCGGGCCAAGGAGCGGGCCGAGAAACGCCTGGCCGAAGCAATGGCCCAGAAGGAAAAGATCGATCGGGTTCGAGCCGAAGCCGCTTTGCAGCGAGCCTTGGCCCGTCTGAAGGCCGCCGGCAAGATGTAAGGGCAAAACCCCCTCCCTCCTCTGGGGGAGTCTCAGCGTACCTGCAAAAGCCGTCGCCGGATCTCCGGTGGCGGCTTTTTTTGCTTAGCAAGTGCCAAGATTGGCTTCGACCACGAAGCCCCCCTCTTCGGTTGCAAAGGGAATTACGATGGTGGGAGTGCTTGAGTAGTAGGGTATTTCAACCCCCTTGCCTACTAACATGGTGGGGGTGGCCAGATCGAAATTGTGGTTGATCTTGGCCAGCTCGGCCTTGGCGCCGCCGCAGATCATGTTGGTGATCTCTCCCACCGCGTCCACCACCTCGTCGTCGATTGCGGGCCGGAGGGGCTCCATCAGCATGTTGGCCACGATTTTGAGAATGGCCGGGGCGGAGAAACTGACAATCATCGTGCCGCTGGTGGTTTCCGAACTCATGCCGATCACCCCGGTAACCTCGCCGAAGGCCAGCTTATCATCCTTAAGATATGGTTTGCCGGCCTTGATCCTGGTCTGGGCCATGGTCTCGATCACGTTCTTGGTGGCGTTGAGGAAGGGGTTGATCAGTTCTGCTTTAAGCATTATAAAAATCTCCAGCTGAAGCTTTAAACCGCCAGAATAGGTTGATGTTTGCATTTCTGTCAAGTCATTTTGTTGTCGTTTTTGCATGAAATTTGTGTTGAAAAGGTTATATCGACCAGTTCTGTCGGACCTGGAACTGAACAATGTGGTGATATTTTTTACCAGCAACATGCCAACCAATTAGGGAGTGAGAAAATGGATACCAAGGAGCGGATGGCCATACCTCGCCAGCAGCCCCGGGAGTTGCCGGTGGCCGAGCGGATCAGCAATTTTAATGAAGTTGTTTTCGGCTATGATGACGAGACGGCCAGGCGTGAGGCCGAACGTTGCCTGCAGTGCAAAAAACCCAAGTGCCGCGAGGGCTGCCCCATCCATAATGATATTCCCGGTTTTATCCGGTTGATTCGGGAGGGCAAGATCGAGGAGGCCTATTGGCTTGACCGCCAGACCAACACCCTGCCGGCGATCTGTTCCCGGGTTTGCCCTCATGAATTTCAGTGTGAAGGCCACTGTCTGCTGGGTAAAAAAGGCCAACCGGTGGCCATTGGGATGCTGGAACGTTATATCGTCGACTGGATGACGGCCAACGGCAAGAGCATGCTCCCCTCCTGCGCCCTGCCCAACAAACGGAAGGTGGCCATTGTCGGTTCGGGGCCGGCCGGAATGTCGGTGGCTTACTATCTGGCCAAAGAGGGCTATGCCTGCACCATCTTCGAGAGTCTGCCCAAAACCGGGGGGATGTTGACGGTGGGTATCCCCGCCTATCGCTTGCCGCGGGCGATCATTGCCGCTGAATTTGAGGCTTTGAACCAGTGTGGGGTCAAGGTGGTAAGCGGGGTTACCATCGGCCTCGACAAGACCTTGGACGATCTCAAGAAGGAGGGGTTTGAAGCGGTTTTCCTTGGCCCGGGGGCCCACGTCAGCCGCAAATTGGGGGTGGAGGGCGAGGAGTTGGCTGGGGTGATCCACGGAGTGGATTATCTTCGCCGGGTGAACTTGGGTGAACCGGTTAGCCTGGGCCGCAATGTGGTGGTGGTGGGCGGCGGCAACGTGGCCATTGACTGCGCCCGTACCGCCCTGAGGACCGGGTCCGACCAGGTTTTCATCCTTTACCGACGCAGTCGTGAGGAAATGCCGGCTTCCAAGGCCGAGATCCATCATCTGGAAGAGGAGGGGGTGCGGATTGAGATGCTGGCCGCCCCCGTCAAGATTCACGGGGAGAACGGTCGGCTCACCAAGATCGAATGCATTCGGATGCAGCTTGGTGAATGCGACGCTTCCGGGCGCTGCCGGCCCGAGCCCATGGTGGGCAGCAACTTCATGATCGAGGCCGATGCCATTATTCCGGCAATCAGTCAGGATGTCGATGTTACCGCCGGCAGCGGGCAGAAGCTGGCCTTAAGCCGCTGGGGCACCTTCGAAGTTGATGAGGCCACCCTGCAAACCACGGTACCCTGGGTGTTTGCCGCCGGCGACGCGGTCCTGGGGCCCCAAACCGTGGCCAAGGCCGTCTTTCAGGCCAAAGAGGCGGCTGAATCGATCCATCGCCTGCTCCAGGGGCGGGATCTCAGGGAAGGGCGCTGAGAGATTCGGGACGGGATGAGATCGGTTTGTGAAGCTCCCTGTATTTTTACCGAGATCCTGGACAGCATCGACATCGGCTTGATCATCCTCGACACCGTAAAGCAGGATATTTTTTTCAAGAACAAACACGTCGTCGACCTGCTCTCTCCCCTGCGGGCCGCCCAGGATTATCAGGGGCTGACCAGGCTGCTCAGCGTAGAGTTGGAAAATCTGCTGAAACCGGGACGGACCAAGGGGCGCCAGATCATCATCCGTTATGAACATCGGGTGCTTGGCTATACGGTCAGCCGTCCGTCCCGGGATGAGCGCTACATCACGGTTTTTGTCCAGGATATCACCGATCGCCACCGGCTGGCCGCCGTCGACGAGGCCACCGAAATGGTGAACAATATCAGCTCCCTCTTTTCCGGGATTCGCCATGAGATCGGCAACCCGCTCAACTCCATCAAGATGGCGCTGATGGTATTGCAGAGCA
>DSDS01000087.1 GCA_011048585.1 Desulfurivibrio alkaliphilus
CGGGTGCCGATCCGGATAACTTTCTGCATACGGGGTTCCTTGTTTTACGGTTATTGGTTCGCTTAATCGATCTTGGTAAAGGCCCGGCTATTGGCGCCGCAGACCAGGCATTTTTCCGGCGGGATCGAACCGGGTTCGGTATGACCGCAAACTTCGCAGACGTAATAGTCGGCCTCGGGCAAATTGTCCAGGTTTTCCATGGCCTGACGATACAGTTCGGCGTGGGTCTTTTCCACCTTGTTGGCGTGAGTGAACGACGTCTGAGCCGCCTTGTTACCCTCGGCCCGGGCGACCTCGATCATGGGGGGATACATCACTTCAAATTCGTGCATCTCCCCTTCCATGGCCACCCGCAGGTTATCTTTGGTGTCCCCGATCGCCTTCAACGCCCGCAGATGAGCGTGGGCATGGATGGTTTCGGCGTGGGCGACGGCCCGGAACAGCCTGGCCACCTGGGGATAGCCGTCTTTGTCGGCTTTTTTGGCAAAAGCCAGGTATTTACGGTTGGCCTGGGATTCCCCGGCAAAGGCAGCCCACAGATTCTCTTCGGTCTTGCTCATGGCGTAAACCTCCTGGTCTGAATCGATAATTACGTTTAAGTTATTAAGGCGGTCCGCTAAAATAGTTATTATCGATCGGAATTGCAAGCAGAAGCAAGAAAAACGATTTTACGGGTTTCACCGTCATGATTTTCAGGTTTACCCTCTCTTTATGGTTTTGCCTCCTCACCCTTTTCCCGTCGCCATCGGGGGCGGAGGTGCTGCCGGCCTCGATCTTCGAGGATGGCGGCTACCTGGTGACCAAAGGGGGGCAAATCGTGGCGGCCCGCAATCCGGAGCGGTTGCTGGTGCCAGCCAGCACCTGGAAGATCGCCACCGGCCTGCTGGCCTTGGAGCGGCTGGGCCCCGACTACCGCTTTGCAACCCACTTTCATCTGGCCCAGGGTGATCTCTTCATCCGGGGCTTCGGCGACCCCCTGCTGGTCTCGGAGGAGGTGGCGCTGATCGCTGCCCGCCTCTCCGGGCTGGGGGTTAAGGAGATCGGTGATATTGTTCTCGAT
This sequence comes from Desulfurivibrio alkaliphilus, assembly GCA_011048585.1. Taxonomy (GTDB): domain Bacteria; phylum Desulfobacterota; class Desulfobulbia; order Desulfobulbales; family Desulfurivibrionaceae; genus Desulfurivibrio; species Desulfurivibrio alkaliphilus_A. The sequence continues at coordinate 1,061 of DSDS01000087.1, forward strand.
GACACCTTTTTTCAGTTGGAGCGGGAACGGCCGGCCGGAGCCGGGGTTTCCCGGCGCTCCTATGATGCCGCCAACGGCGCCCTGGTGGTAAACTTCAACACCATCAACATCACGGTGGATCAGCAGGGCGGGGTCGGCTCCGCCGAGGAGCAAACCCCCACCCTGCCGGTAATGCGGGCCAAGGGCCGGGGCATGCCCCCCGGCACCCACCGGATCAACCTCTCCCAGCAAAGGCGGTACAGCCAGGAGTACTGTGGAGAGCTGTTCGCGGAGATGCTCAGGCGGCAAGGGGTAAGGGTAAACGGCACCATCCGCGCCGGAGCGGTTCCCGCCGGAGCGCAGCCCGTTTACCGCCATCTCTCCACCCGGCCGCTCAGCGAGACGGTGGCGGCGATGCTGCTCTACTCCAACAATTTCATCGCCAACCAGTTACTCCTGGCCAGCGGCGCCGCCACCTTCGGCGAGCCGGCCACCTGGGACAAGGGGCGGGAGAGCCTGCGGCTCCACCTGGAGAAGTTGGGACTTAAGGAGGGAAGCTTCATGGTGGAGGAAGGCTCGGGCCTGAGCCGGGAGAACCGGATCACCCCCTCGGCCCTGCTCCGCTTATTGGAACTATTCAGGCCTTACGCCCAACTGTTGCCCGCCGACCAGGGACGTCTGCTCAAATCGGGAACCTTGACCGGAGTTTATGCCTATGCCGGTTATTTCAACAACGGCGGCACCCTGGACCCCTTTGTCCTGATCCTCAACCAGAGCGCCAACCGGCGGGACTGCGCCCTGGAGTTGCTGGAGAGGCACTATCGGCAAACCCAGGCCCACTGAGAAAGCCCCTCAACCATGATGACGCAGAAGGGTAATGGTCTCCAGGTGGTGGGTCTGGGGGAACATATCGATCAGTTGCATGCTCGCCACCCGGTAGCCCTTTTGGCCTAAAACCGCCAGATCGCGGACCATGGTGGCGGGATCGCAGGAGATCATAACAATACGGTTGGGCAGGGGGGAGCCAACGAAGCGCACCAGCTCCAGGCAACCTCCCCGGGGCGGATCGAGCAGCAGAATATCGGGATGGATAGCGGCGGCATGAAGGGCGGCCAGCCCTTCCCGGGCCCCGGCCCGGCTGAACCGGCAATTTTCAATTCCGTTGGCCAGGGCGTTGTGTTTGGCTCCGCGAATAGCGGCGGCCTGGATATCCACCCCGTAAACCCGACCACACCGCAGGGCCAGGGGCAGGGAAAAGTTGCCCATCCCACAGTGGAGATCGGCCAGCACCTCGTCGCCTTCCGGCTGGAGCAGGGCAAACAGCCGGGCCAGCAACCGCTGATTCTGCCCCTCGTTGACCTGGCAAAAAGCAGTGGGTTCGGCGGTCAAGTCGAGGGAGCGGCCGGCCAGGGCGGCGGGAAGAAGAAAGTGGAGCCGCAGCTGCTCGGTTCCATCACGCCCTTGAGCCCCCGATTGGCGGTCGATAAAAGGGCCGGCCTGATGCCCGAGCGGCAGAAAAGCGATCCCTTTCAGCTCCGCCAGCTCCCGGCAAAGCTGCCAGGCGGCCTCTCTCTCCGCCGGCCGGGGCCGGCGCCGGTGGTGCAGCAGCAGGACCACCCGCCCGCTTTGCGGATCCAGGCTGAACTCCAAGGCCTCGCCCTGCTCCGCCAGCCGCCGCCAGGGGGAACTGGCCGACAGTTGCCGCCAGACCCGGTTGATGGCCGGACGAGCCAAGAGACATTGCTCCACCTCGGTGAACCGGTGGCTGCCGGCCTGGAAAAAGCCCAGGCGGCCCGCAGCCACCTGGAGCCTGATCCGCTGGCGATAATTAAGCTCCTGCTCCGAGGCCAGCGGGGGAGCCAAAACCGGCTCCACCTGGGCGGCCAGGCCGTGGCGTTGCAGCAGTTCCCGCAGGATTTGCTGCTTTAACTCCAGTTGGCAGGGATAGCTGGCATGTTGCAGGTCGCAACCGCCGCAGCGGTCATACCACGGACAGGGGGGCAAGCGGCGCTCGGGACTGGGCTCCAGCAGCTCCACCAGCGTGGCCTCCTGGTAGCTTCGGTGGCTGCGGCGCACCTTGACCCGCACCAGCTCGCCGGGCAACACCGCCGGCACCAGCACCGTGCAGCCATCTTCCCGGCGGCCCAGTCCCAGGCCGCCGGCCACCACCTTTTCAACGCAGATTTTCAATAATGCTGATCGGCGTAGTTCAACCAGCCGCCGGCCTCCACCAAGCGCCGGTCAAACTCATTGATGGTGAAAGAAAATTCGGCCTGCCGCTTACCCTTGGCCCGCAGCTTACCCGCCGCCAGGTCAACCTCGATTTGCACCTCGCCGCCCAGATTGAAAAGGGTATCGAGATCGGCCTGGGGCAACTCGATGGCCAGCAGGCCGCAGTTGAACATGTTCTGGCGGAAGATACGGGCAAAGCTGGCGGCGATCACCGTGTTGATCTCGTTGACCTCAAAAACCCAGACCGCGTGCTCCCGAGAGGAACCGCAGCCGAAATTGGCCCGGCTAACAATCACGTTCTTGCCGGCCAGATCGCGTCTGGGATCGAATCCGCCCAGCTTAAGGTCTTCCAAGGCATAGGGTTGGAGGGCCATCTTGGTGATCTCGGTGAGATACTTGGCCGGGATGATCTCATCGGTGTTAATATCGTCGCGATCCAGGAACAGGGCCTGGCCTCCAAACTCTCTCATCTTACTTAGCTCCCATTGCCAGCATTTTGCGGGGATCGGTGATATGACCGGCCACGGCGGCGGCGGCAGCGGAGAGCGGACTCATTAGGTGCACGATCCCCCCTTTGCCCATCCGGCCGTTAAAGTTGCGGTTGGTGGTAGAAGCGCAGATCTCGCCATCGGCCAGCACCCCGTTGCTCATCCCCAGACAAGCGCCGCAGGTGGGGTTGGTGATGCAGAAACCGGCCTCCATGAAAACTTTGATCAGCCCTTCATCCAGGGCCTGGGCGTAAACCTTGGGGGTGGCCGGCACCAGGATGGCCCGCACCTGTTCGGAGATTTTGCGGTCCTTGAGAACTCGGGCCGCCTCGCGCAGATCCTCGATCCGGCCGTTGGTGCAGGAGCCGATGTAGATCTGATCCACCGGGGTACCCTCCATCTCGGCGATATCCTTGACCTCGTCGGGCTTGAAGCCGTAGGTGGCCTGGGGCACCAGCCCCGAGACGTCAAAGGTCAGTTCCCGCTCGTACACGGCATCGGGATCGGAGTGCCAGCGGGCAAAGTCGGTCACCGCCGCCTCGATGGAATCATACTGCTCCTGAATAAAGGGCCAGAGATATTCGGCGGTGGTCCGGTCGGGCAGACAGATGCCGCAGGTGGCCCCGGCCTCGATGGCCATGTTGCAGAGGGTCATCCTGGCTTCCATGCTCATGGCCTCCACCACCGGTCCGACAAACTCCAGCACCCGGTCGGTGGCGCCGTTGACCGTGATCTCCTTGATGATCTTAAGAATCACATCCTTGGCATAGACCCCGGTCGGCAGTTCGCCCTCGATCGTAACCCGGAAGGTTTTGGGCAGGCGAAAGGAGCAGACTCCCTTCAGGATCCCCACCTCCAGGTCGGTGGTGCCCACCCCGGCGGCAAAGGCCCCGAAGGCTCCGTGGGTGCAGGTGTGGGAATCGCCCATGATTACCGTATAACCCGGGCGGATAAAGCCCTTCTCCGGAAAGAGGGCATGGCAGACCCCATTCTGGCCGATATCGAAGAAGTCCCTGATTTTGTGGCGGCGGGCCCAGTCGCGCAGAATTTTGCCTTGGGTGGCGGTTTTGGAGTCCTTGGCCGGGGTGACGTGATCGATCACCGCCTTGATCTTATCGGGATCGAACACCCGATCCAGACCACGCGCCTCCAGATCGGTGATGGCAATGGGAGTGGTGATCTCATGGCACATCACCACGTCCAAATCGAGAATAATATTCTCGGGGGTGGGGGTATCGCGCCGGTGGGCGGCAAAAATCTTTTCAACGATGGTCTGGGGCATCGATTTCTCCGAAAAAATTACAGTTTGGGCAGATTGCGGGTCGCTGCGGCGATCGCCTCGTCGGGCAGAGCGTAATCCTGCAACTCCCCGGCGAAAAATTTCTCGTAGCTGGCCAGATCAAGCAGGCCATGGCCGGAGAGATTAAAGAGAATGGTCTGGGGTTTGTCCGGTTCGCGGGTTGCCTCGATAATCGCCGCCCGGACGGCGTGACACGATTCCGGAGCGGGGATGATCCCCTCGGTACGGGCAAAGAGGGTGCCAGCTTCAAAGCACTCCAACTGGTGGAGGGCGATGGCCTCCATCAGATTTTCCCGCATCAGGGCGCTGATTACCGGCGCCATACCGTGATAGCGCAAACCGCCAGCGTGGATCCCCGGCGGCATGAAATCGTGGCCCAGGGTATACATGTAAAGTAGGGGGGTACGCTGGGAGACATCGCCGAAATCGTAGGCGAAGCTCCCCTTGGTCAGGGTCGGGCAGGAGGAGGGCTCCACCCCCAGCAGACGGATCTCACGCCCGGCCAGCTTGTCCGGCAGAAAAGGGGAAGCCAGACCGGCAAAGTTGGACCCGCCCCCGCAGCAACCGATCACCACATCGGGATACTCCCCCACCATGGCCAACTGCTCCTTGGCCTCCAGCCCGATCACCGTCTGGTGCAGGCAGACATGGTTGAGGACCGAACCCAGAGCGTACTTGGTGTCTTCCCGGGAAACCGCGTCCTCCAGGGCCTCACTGATGGCGATCCCCAGGGAACCGTGGGTGTCGGGGTCCTGGGCCAGAATTTTCCGGCCGGTGGGGGTATCGGGGCTGGGACTGGCCACGATCTCGGCCCCGTAGGTGTTCATCATCACCTTGCGGTAGGGTTTCTGATCATAGGAGACCCGGACCATATAAACCTTGCAATCCAGCCCGAACTTCTGGGCGGCGAAAGAGAGAGCACACCCCCACTGCCCGGCCCCGGTCTCGGTGGCCAGTCTTTTGATCCCTTCCCGCTGGTTGAAATAGGCCTGGGCCACGGCACTGTTGGTCTTGTGGCTGCCCGAGGGCGAAACTCCCTCATACTTGTAGTAGATCTTGGTTTTGGTCTTGAGCGCATCCTCTAGAAAGGTGGCCCGGATCAAGGGAGAGGGCCGCCAGACCTGCCAAATATCGAGAACCGGCTCGGGAATATCGATCCACCGCTCGCCGCTCATCTCCTGCTCCAGCAGGCCCATGGGGAAGATCGCCCCCATCTTGTCGGGGCCGATGGGCTGGCCGGTGGCCGGATCCAGGGGCGGAGCCACCCCGTTGGGGATATCGGCGATTACGTTGTACCACTGTTTGACCCGGCGGTCGGCCGGAAGATTGATCTGCTTCTGCCGCATGGATTGAGCCTCCTAAAAATCTTCAAAGTCATCTTCGTCGAAAGGGATCACCTGCTCAGCCCGCCTCCCCTTTTCAGCGGCAACAGTGCCGCCGGCAGCCCCGGGAGCGGCCATCCGGGTCCCGGGGCGGGCCGATTTGGGAGCGGCGGACTTTTCTTTACCATCATCAGCGCCCGAGGGCAACGCCTTCATGGGCTTGGAGCCACCCTTGCCGCCAGGGGCCAGGGCGCGGCCCGACCTTTTACTCTCCAGACTCCGGCTGGGCAGGGAAGCCCCCACAATCCCGGCCAGCTCCCGGATCAGGGTATTGATCTCGGTGGCCTGACCGGAAAGTTCCTCGCTGGCCGAGGCCGCCTCCTCGGAGATGGCCGCGTTGCTCTGGGTCACCTGATCCACCTGGGAGACGGCGAGGTTGATCTGATTAACCCCCTGGGCCTGTTCATCGCTGGCCACCGCGATCTCTTTGGCCAACTGGCTGACCTTGTTGACCCCCTCCACGATCTTGATCAGGATCTCCTTGACCTGGGCCGCCGCCGCTACCCCATTGTCGGCATTTTTCTGCGACTGATCGATGAGCTGAGCGGTGTTGCGGGCCGCCTCGCTGCTGCGCAGGGCCAATGATCGCACCTCGTCGGCCACCACCGCGAAACCGGCCCCCGCCTCTCCGGCCCGGGCCGCCTCCACCGCCGCGTTCAAAGCCAGCAGATTGGTCTGAAAGGCGATCTGGTCGATGGTCTTCATAATCACCGCCGTTTCGTCGGCTGATTGTTTGATGCTGCTGATCGCCTCGCCCATTCGCTCCATGCTGTGCTGGGCGGTTTCCGCGGAATTACGGGTGTCTTCCACCATCTGGCTGGTCTGTTTAACATTATCGGCGTTGAGCCGGGTCATCGACGACATCTCCTCCAGGGAGGCGGAGGTCTCCTCCAAACTGGCCGCCTGGTTGCCCGCGCCATCGGCCAACTCGTGGCTGGCGGAAGAAACCTGGGTGGCGGCATCCATCAGGTTGCTGGAATTACCCGCCAGATCCTCGATAATTTTGGAGATCGGCCGAATCACCGAATAGGAGACCACCCGCAACACCAGGGTGGCAAAAAGCAAGGCCATCAGGCCCAACCCGACCACCACAATCCAGGTGGCTTTACCCACCGCCTGCTGCAGTTGCAGGTCGGCGGCTTCCAGGGATTGGATCACCTGGAAGGCGCCGTGCAATTCACCGACCTTCCAGTTTTCCATCCGCCCCCCGGTGGGGTCGATTCCCCGATCATTACCCCAGAGAGCCATGGAGTTGGCAGGGTCGCCATGGCAGATCAGACAGGTTTCGGTGAGCCGTACCGCCCGGAAGTAACGCACCGAATTGGTACTCTCATCAATCTCGTAATACTCCTTGAGATTCTGTTCGGCCATGGTCCGCAAAGCCCTGGCCTCCAAAGGATCGGGCTGATTGCGGGGGTTACGGGGGTGGAACTTGGGCACCCGGAAGGTATAGCCCCCCTCCTCCGCCTTGCGCATGGCCGCGTTCCAGGCTGAAACCACCGGCACGGTGGCCAGAATTTTATCCTGCTGTCCCTGGGAGGCAAAGCTGCGCAACTGTTCGGTGGAAAAAAGGCCCAGGCGCCACATGGCCTCCATCTCATCCCGGGTGGACTCAGCGGTAAGACAGATGGCCCGGGCCTTGTCGGTGAAGGCCGTCAGAGTTTTCTCCCGTGACTCGACCATATAAAGCCGAAAAAGCACGATAATGAGAATGGTAGGCAGCACCACCCCCAACAACACGATTTTCCCCCGCAACGACCATTGCTTCATCTCCATGTCCGCCCGATCCCTTAGTTATTAAATGGTTATCAATTGTACGAAGATAGGCTGTGACAAAGCTAGCATTTAGCGGTTAAAAAAAACAGGAATAATTTTCAAGTTAACCTAAATAATCGCCGGGCGTTGGCGGTGGTGGCCGCGGTTACCTCGGCGAGGGAACACCCTTTGAGTTCGGCAATTTTGGCGGCAATAAAGGTAAGAAAGGCCGGCTCGTTACGCTTGCCCCGGCAGGGCACTGGGGCCAGGAAGGGACCGTCGGTTTCCAGCAGGAGGCGGTCCAGGGGCACCCGACTCACCGCCTCACGCAGAGTGGCAGCCGTTTTAAAGGTAACCACCCCGGCGATCGAAATATAAAACCCCATGGCCAGAACCTCTTCGGCCAAGGCGGCGTCCCCGGAAAAGCAGTGCATCACGCCGCCGGCGGGCAAAGGCCCGGCCTCTTTGAGGATGGCCAAGGTATCCTCGTGGGCCTCACGATCGTGAATGATCAAGGGCAAGCCCAACTCCCGGGCCAACCGGACCTGGGCCGCGAAATGATGCCGCTGCAGGGGGGCCGGCGAATACTCCTTGGCGTAGTCCAGACCGATCTCGCCATAGGCCACCACCCGCGGGGCCGAGGCCAATTCCCGCAACCGCAGGTAATCATCCTCCACCAGTTCATTGACGTGGTGGGGGTGCACCCCGACGGTGGCATGGATTTTCAGAATGGATTCGCTCTCCGCAGCCGCTTGGGCCAGGGCGACCGCCGTGCGGGAGGTGGGCAGATCAATCCCCACGGTGATTATCTCCACCACTCCGGATCCTCGGGCCCGGGCCAGCATGGCGGCATAATCCGCCTGGTAATCGGGAAAGTCGAGGTGACAGTGGGTATCGATCAGGGAGAGAGAAGAACTCTCCGGCAGCAGGGGGGCGGGCCTGGCTTGGGCGGTCACGATTTGCTCCTTCGGGCGGCGGATTTTAACGAAGCAAATCTTTTACCAGATTCGTTCCGATCTGGCAATCTTCCGGTAGCCGCCTATCTCCGCTAACCTCGCAAAACAGGCCCGTTTAACCAGAGCGCAGCCGGTAGCAGGCCATCAGGTCAGGATGGGATCGCCCGCCTTGGCCTCGCCACCCTCAATCACCCGGGCGAACAGGCCCTCCCGAGGCATGATACAGTCACCGGTGGCCTTTTTGATGGCACAACCGGCGTTGTGGCACTCCTTGCCGATCTGGGTGATCTCCAGGAGCACCTGATCCCCGATCCGCAGACGATCCCCAACCTTCAGAGCCGCGAGATCGATCCCCCGGGTAATGATATTCTCGGCAAAGGCGCCGTTCTTGAGGGTGGGCAGCACTTTTTTGACGTTGTCGATCGATTCCCCGGCCAAAAGAGAGACCTGGCGGTGCCACTCGCCGGCGTGGGCGTCACCCTCAAAGCCCCACTCCCGTTTCAGTGTCACCTTGGTCTGTTCACGCTTGACGATCCCCTTTTTTTCACTGGTACAAACCGCTTCCACATGTGCCATCGTCGTTCTCCTCAAGAGTAATTAACTCCCTTCCGCCTTGGGGCACACCCCAGGCAACCAAATTCAACCGCCGATTGCGGCCATGGAGGGCTCCGTTTTCCGAGCGGAAAAACGCTCCGCCTCGTGGCCATTGATGAAACGTTTACTCACGCAGGCGACAATGGCCTGCTTAATCTCGCCAGCCCCGGCCCCGCTCCGCAGCAGCTGTTTCAGATCAAGGGCCCCGTCGTCGTAGAGACAGGTTTTCAGGATTCCGGCGGGGGTTATCCGTACCTTGTTGCAATTTTTGCAGAACAACCGGGAGTATCCCTGAATCACCCCCAGACGGCCCTGGTGACCCGGCAGGGCGAAGAGGCGGGCGGTGGTTGGGGCCTGGCTGGCCGGGGTCTCGACCAGAGTCGGAAAAATTCCGCGCAGGCGACAAACCAGATCACCACTACCCAAAACCACCGAACCGGTCGTGCCGGAAAAGGGCATTCTTTCGATGAATCGCAAGGTAACCGGCTGCTTTTCCGTCAGCGAAACCAGCCGGACAATCTCCTCATCGGTGGTATCTTCAAGGACCACGCTGTTGATTTTAAGGGGAATGGCCCGGTCAATAAGGCCCCGCAGGGTCTCCAGGACCGAATCAAGGAAATCCCGCCGGGTAATCCGCTGGAATCTTGCCCTATCGAGGGTGTCGAGGCTTAAATTGACCCCACTGACCCCGATTGCGACCAGCTCATCAAGATAACGAGCGGTTTTAACCCCATTAGTGGTGATATGGAGAAATTTCAGCCCCGCAATCCGGCGAATCCTGCTCAGAAAGGGGACGCAACCCCGCCGGGAGAAGGGCTCACCGCCGGTCACCCTCACCTTCTCCACTCCCAGATCGCAAAAAATCCCCACCAGGAACTCAAGCTCCTCCAGAGTCAGAATCTGATCATGGGGCATGAAGGGGACCCCTTTGGCGGGGCGACAGTAGCGACAACGGAGGTTGCAACGGTCGGTGATCGCCAACCGCAGGTAGTTGATGCGGCGGCCCTGGCTGTCGATCAGGGGTGCGGTAATATGAGGTGCGGACATGCTTTCTCCTTTCCAAACACGGGAGGCGGGGCCGTTTCCAACCGCGCCCTATCGGCCGCGAACCTTACCGCGGAAACGCGGCTTAGGCTCTCAGGCTCGGAGACTGTATGATGGCAACATCTATGGTTACGACATTTTATCCTCGACTTGCTCCGGTTCACGCAAACCCTTTTTAAAGGATGATATCCCCTTACCCAGACCGGCCCCCAGCTCGGGCAACTTCTTGCCCCCGAAAACCAGGAAAGCAATAACCAGTATCACCATCAACTCCGTCATCCCCAGGCCAAACATGTTGCTTCCTCCTTCCAGTTGCCGCAGTCAGGCCGCGGTTTTGTGAGCGTAATCCGGCTCCATTGGGGCCAGGTGGGCAGCCGCTCCATAAAAAGGTAAAATCTCCCGAATAAAGCACTCCAGGCATTGGGCCAAAGCAAGGTGGAATCCGTTGTTCAACCCCCCACCTAAAGATACTAGCAAATAGCAGGTCAAATAAGGAAAAAGTTTTTTCAAGCTCTTACCATATCACAGCGACTACTATACTTCCCGCGCCCGGCGATGGCGAGATCAAAAGAGCGGGAGCAACCGGTTCGTCGCCAACCCTTTTCATTGACACATTAGGGGACG
>DSDS01000134.1 GCA_011048585.1 Desulfurivibrio alkaliphilus
CCATCCTCGACCAAGGTTGGTTTGAGTTTCGTCGCCAACTGGACTACAAGTTAGCGTGGAAAGGCGGTTGGCTGGTTGTCGTACCGCCGCAGAACACGAGCCGTACCTGTCCGTGTTGCGGTCATGTGTCGGCCGAGAATCGCCAGACGCGGGCGCGGTTCCTCTGCGTCGCGTGCGGTTTCGAGGAAAACGCCGATCTGGTCGGCGCGATCAATGTTTTAAGGGCGGGACACGCCCGGTTCGCCTGTGAAGTGAGCGGTGCAGTAATGCCGCCAGCAGCAGGAACCCACCGAAGCGACTCATCCGGGCTCGATGCCCGGACGAGCGCCGTAGGAATCCCTCGACTTTAGGCGGGGGAGGATGTCAACAAAAGAGCAATCTCCCAGGTTGAAATCGCGGAGATGATGATTCCTTCATCTCGAATCCCGTCGTCGATGGCCCGGGAGGCGCCACGGTCAGCTTCTCAGGGTTACTGAGCCACCAGAGCCAGACGTGGGTGTCGAGCACGATCATTTAAGGACTTCCCAATCCTCTTCGCCGACCGGCTCCGTCGGCAGTTCGTAGCGCCGTACCGTATTGCGTAGCTCTCGCAGTACAATCTCCGGTCGCTCCCGGTAGGGGGTGATCTTGAGCACCGGTTTGTTGTGGTCGGTGATAATCAGCTCCTGGCCATCTTCCTGGACCTTGCGAAAGTAGTGCAGGGCCCGGGGTTTAAATTGTGATTTCGATACGGTTTGCGGCATGACCTCTCTTCTCCCGGAAACTGTTATTGGCAGCTTTTGCTTATGATTACGGTAGCATGGTCACAAACTTCCATCAACAAAGAAATCTGGGGGGGCGGGGTCAGGTCTGCAACATCAGCTCGGTGGAATCCACCATCCGTGACGTTGACTTCGCCGAGGGCACCGCGAACTTCAGTAATGGCGAACGCCGCCGTTTCGATGCGCGTCCGCTCCTTGCCATGAAACCTTGGAACCGCATCGCAAGCCCGCCGCTCTTTGAACGGGTGAGCATTCGTTACGGCACGGTTGTCTGGCCGGGTGAGATTGATGTGGCCCCGGAAACGCTTTATGACGATTCCGTTCCGATCACGTGAAACGGGGTCGAGCGGGGGGCAGGACTTGCAACGCAACAAGGCTGGCCCCGACACCAACCCATTTACAGCAACAGCAGGCCCTCTATCTTCTGAAAATGGGCGTCGAAAGAGTAAAGGGTAAGGCCATGTTGCATGGCCGCGGCGGCTATCCAGATGTCGTTGGTGGGAATTGGCTGCTCCCGGCGGCGTAACTGGTCAAGAATGGCGGCGTAAAATTCCGCCGTCTCTTCGTCGATCGAAACTGTTTTTACTCTGGGAGAATCCAGGAAATCGGCCAACTCTGCTCGATTTTCCCGCTCCCGTTGGCCGCCGCGAAAGCCGGAGAGTAGTTCGCCGACCGTGATTGCGCTGAGGGTAAGGGCTTCAGCCCTGCGCAAAACGGGAATTACTGCCGGGTTGCCTCGCAACGCGTGTGAGTAGATGTTGGTGTCCAACAGCAGCTTGTTCACGACCAAAGCTCCGGGTCGATGCGCCGTTCGGTGTCGATTTTGCCTTGAATCTGCTTGAACTCATCTTCCGACCATCTTCCGAAAAGGTGGTCCAGGTCATGGTGCTCCGCCTTGCGCGGCTTCTCTTCTGTCAGTCCAAGTTGGTGCCGCACCGCTTCCAGCACCAGCAGATTCATGCTCTTGCCGCTTTGTCTGGCCGTTTGAGCAAGCTTTTCGGCCAGCACGGGATCTATCCCGCGCAGAGTCATGCTTTTCATGCTGTTTTCCCCCGTGTGATGGCTGATGTGATATCATTGAGCTTCACCGTCATGATATCATCGAAACGGGATAAAGACAAGACAGGATCTGTTACGCCAGGTTAAGTCCATCGCGGCTCGGAAATCGACTTCGGTCAGTCGCATGCTTGGCGACGAATTGCGCTGCCTGGTGAACTCCACCCGGCACTCGGATTTCATTTTGGCGGCCGCCCGGCTCAGAACCCTGTGGCAAACCGGCCGGGGGGTCATAAGTGTTCAGGTCATGCAGGAATTTTACGTCAATGTCACCCGTAAAATTCCCCAACCTCTTGCCCTGCCGGTGGCCCGCGAACTGGTGGAGGCTTATTCGGCCTGGCAGGTTGAAAGTCCCTCAGCGCAAGATGTCTTGCGAGCTTCGGAAATTCAGGAACGCTATCAACTCTCTTTCCGGGATGCCATGATCGTCGTTACCGCCATCAATGGTGGCGCCGATTTGATCTTGAGCGAGGACCTCAATGACGGTCAACTGATCAGCGGCGTCCAGATCGAAAACCCCTTCAAAACCTTTTCCCCGACCTCCTCCCCTGGCCCAGCCTCCTGCTCTACGGAGGCGAGATGGAACAGCCCAGGCAGGAGATTAAAGCAATGCCTGTCTTCTCCTTAGCCCAGCATCTGGATAAAATTGAACAGGACGGGTAATCCGGGGGTAATCCGAGAGTAATCCGGGGGCTCAATATTTATTTGCGACCGTTGCCGCCCCAGCGGGGTTCGGTGGCGGCGGGTTCCAGCGGTTTTTTCAGGTAGCGCAGGGCGGCGTAGCCCAGCTCTTTTTCCACCTCGCGGCTGAACTCCCGGCCGGGGCGCACCGTCAGGTCGGGCGAAGCCGCCACCTCCACCTCGCCCCGCTCGGGGAACTGGAGGCTGATGGCCACCCGGCAGGGGCCGTGGAAACGCTGCACCGCCTTTTTCACCGCCTCCAACTGGGGGCGGCCCACCTGGTCGGCCTTGAGCCGGATCACCACCTTGTCGGTGTATTTGACCTGGGCTTCGGCCAGGGAGTCCACCGTGTCGGCGATCAGTTTGACCCCGCTCTCCTCCTTCTGGGCCTTGCCCTGGATCACGATGGGCTCATCCCCCCCCAGCAGGTGGGCGCAGGCGGCGTAGGCTTCGGGAAAGATCACCACCTCGACGGAATCCACCGTGTCTTCCAGGGTGACAAAGGCCATGGCCGCCCCCTTTTTGCTGCGATGGGGTTTCCACTGGCGGATCAGCCCCCCCACCCGCACCGGCTGGTTGTCGCCCCACTCCTTAAGCCCGTGCAGATCGGTATCCACCACCGCCGCCAGCTCCCGCCGGTGCTTGTCCAGGGGATGACCGGTCAGGTAGAAGCCCACCGTCTCCTTCTCCAGGGTCAACCGTTGCTTTTCGTCCCACTCGGGCAGGTCGGGCAGCTCGATGGTGGTGGCCCGGTCGGCCTGGGCCTTGGGCATGGCGGCAAAGAGCGAGATCTGGCCGCTTAAGCGATCCCGCTGGGCCGCCTGGGCCTGGTCCAGGGCCTGGTCGAGGATGGCGAACAGTTGCGAGCGTTTGGTTCCCAAAGAGTCGAAGGCCCCGGCCTTGATCAGGCTCTCCACCACCCGGCGGTTGACCTTGCGGCCATCCACCCGCAGACAGAAATCCTCCAGCGACTTGTAGGGGCCATCCTGTCCCCGCACCTCCAGGATCGACTCCAGGGCCGAACCGCCCACATTTTTTACCGCCGCCAGGCCGAAGCGGATCCGATCGCTGATGACCGTGAAGTCGGCGAACGACTCGTTGATATCCGGCGGCAGTACCTCGATCTCATGCTCCTTGCACTCGTTGATGTAGCGCACCACCTTGTCGGTGTTGCCCATGTCGCAGGAGAGCAGGGCGGCCATGAACTGGGCCGGGTAGTGGGCCTTGAGCCAGGCGGTCTGGTAGGCCACCAGGGCGTAAGCGGCGCTGTGGCTCTTGTTGAAGCCGTAGCCGGCAAATTTAGCCATCAGGTCGAAGATATGCTCCGCCTTCTTAGGGTCGATGGCGTTTTTTTCGCAGCCGGCCATGAACTTGCCCTTTTCGGCCTCCATCACCGCCGCGATCTTCTTGCCCATGGCCCGGCGCAGGTTGTCGGCATCGCCCAAAGAGTAACCGGCCAGGACGTTGGCGATCTTCATCACCTGCTCCTGGTAGACGATCACCCCGTAGGTCTCTTTCAGGATCGGCTCCAGCTGGGGCAGGGGATACTTGGCCACCATCCGGCCATGCTTGGTGTTGACGAAGTCATCCACCATCCCCGATTCCAGCGGGCCGGGACGATAGAGGGCGACCAGCGCGATCAAATCGGAAAACACCTCCGGTTTCATCTTCATCAGCAGCGAGCGCATCCCCGAACTTTCCAGCTGGAATACCCCCAGGGTATCTCCCTTGCAGAGCAGGTCGTAGGTTTTGGGGTCGTCCATGGGAATGGCGGCGATATCCACCGCGTGACCCAGGTCGCTCTTGATCAGTTTCAGGGCCCGGTCGATGACGGTGAGGGTTTTTAGGCCGAGGAAGTCGAACTTGATCAGCCCGGTCATCTCGGTGTGCTTCATGTCGTACTGGGTCAGGACCTCGCCCTTGGGGCCTCGACAGACGGGAAGATACTCCACCATGGGCCGAGGCGAGATCACCACCCCGGCGGCGTGGGTGGAGGTGTGGCGATTGAGCCCCTCCAGGGTCTGGGCCACCGACAGCAGTTCGGCCACCGCCGGCTCCCGTTTGATCAGATCCTGCAGCCGGGGTTCCTGGGCCACCGCCTTCTCCAGGGTGATTCCCAGCTCCTCGGGGATCAGCTTGGCGATCCGGTCCACCTCGCCGTAGCTCATCCCCAGGGCCCGGCCCACGTCCCGGACCACCGCCTTGGCCTTCATTGACCCGTAGGTGACGATCTGGGCCACATGCTCGGCCCCGCCGTACTTCTGCTGGACATATTCGATCACTTCGCCCCGGCGCTCCATGCAGAAATCGACGTCGAAGTCGGGCATCGACTTGCGTTCTATATTGAGGAAGCGCTCGAAGATCAAGCCGTAGGGGATCGGGTCGATATCGGTGATCCGCATGGCGTAGGCCACCAGACTGCCAGCCCCCGAGCCCCGGCCCGGCCCCACCGGAATCTCCCGATCCTTGGCCCAGTTGATGAAATCGGCCACGATCAGGAAGTAGCCGGGAAAGCCCATCTTGTTGATGACGTCGATCTCATGCTCCAGGCGGAGGCGGTAGCTCTCCTCCTGTTCGGGCGTAAGGCCACCGAGGGCCTGGATCTCGGTCAGCCGTTTTTCCAGGCCCTGGCGGGCGGCGCTTTCAAAGAGCGAGGCCAGGGTTTCTCCTGCCGGCACCGGAAAGTCGGGGAAATGGTGGGAGCTTAAATCCAGCTCCAGGTTGCAGCGCTCGGCCACCTTCACCGTTTCCGCCACCGCCTCCGGGCAGTGGGCGAAGGCGGCCTTCATCTCGGTGGGCGATTTGAAAAAGAGTTCGTCGGTGGAGAAGCGGAAGCGGCCGGCATCAGCCATGGTCTTGCCGGTCTGGATGCAGAGCAGCACCTCATGGGCCTGGGCCTCCTCCCGGTTGAGATAGTGGCAGTCGTTGGTGGCCACCAGGGGCAGGTTCAACTCTGCGGCCAGCTTTTTCAGCCCCTGATTGACAATATGCTGCTCGGGAATGCCGTTTTCCTGCATCTCCAGGTAGAGGCGGCCGGGGAAGAGTTCGTGCAGGCGCCGGGCTTCCCGGGCCGCCCCGGTCAGGTCGCCCTGGACGATCAGGGAGGGCACCAGGCCGTGCAGGCAGGCGGTCATGGCCAGCAGCCCTTGGTTATGGGCGGCCAAAACCTCCATGTCGATCCGGGGTTTGTAGTGATAGCCCTCCATCTGGGCGATGCTGGCCAGCTTCATCAGATTGCGGTAGCCGTCGCTATCCATGGCCAGCAGCACCAGATGGTAGGCGGCCTTGCCGGCGCTTTTAGCGCTTTTGTCGGTGCGGCTGCCGGGGGCGATATAGAATTCGCAGCCGATCAGCGGCTTGATACCGGCTTTTTTGGCCTTGACGTAGAACTCCAGGGCCCCGAACATCGCCCCGTGATCGGTCATGGCCACCGCATCCATGCCGTACTCCTTGCACTTGGCCAGCAGTCGATCCAGCCGGATGGCGCCGTCCAGCAGGCTGTACTGGGTATGGACATGGAGATGGACAAAGCCGGCGCTGCCCGGCTCGGGACTGGTAATAACTGGTTCCGCCATGGGAAAAACTCCGGAAGAGGAAAGTCGGGGCCAGATCTAATACCCGTCCCCGCATGCTGGAGGGAGATCTAGTTAATTTTTTCCGCTTCGTCAATGAGCATGATGGGGATTTGGTCCCGGATCTTGAAGAGCAGGGCGCAGGTCTCGCAGATCAGCCCGTCCTCCTGCTCATTGAGCCGGACCGGACCTTTACATTTGGGGCAGGCCAGGATGGCCAGTAGTTCCTGGTTGATCATGATTGGGCCTCGAACATGGGGGTACTGAGGTAGCGTTCGCCGGTGTCGCAGATCACGGTGACGATCTGCTTGCTCTTGAACTCCGGCAGTTCGGCCGCCTGCATGGCGGCAAATACGTTGGCTCCCGAGGAGATTCCGCAGAGAACTCCCTCCTGGTCCGCCAGCAGCCTGGCGGTGGCCAGGGCCTGTTCGTTACCTACCTGGATAATCCGGTCGATAACGCTGGTGTTGAGAATCGAGGGAATAAAGCCGGCGCCGATCCCCTGGATCTTGTGCGGCCCGGGTTTGCCGCCGGAGAGCACCGGCGAGTCGGCGGGTTCCACCGCCAGGGCCTGGAAGCCGGGCTTACGGGCCTTGATTACCTCGCCCACCCCGGTGATGGTGCCGCCGGTTCCCACTCCGGCCACAAACAGGTCGATTCCCCCGGCGGTGTCCCGCCAGATCTCTTCGGCGGTGGTGCGGCGGTGAATTTCCGGATTGGCGGGGTTGCTGAACTGGTTGGGCATAAAACTGTCGGGGGTGGTCGCCGCCAGTTCTTCCGCCCTGGCGATGGCCCCCTTCATCCCCTCGGGACCGGGAGTCAACACCAGTTCGGCGCCGAAATGCTTAAGCAGAGCCCGCCGCTCCAGGCTCATGGTCTCCGGCATGGTCAGAATCAGCCGCCGGCCGGCGGCGGCGCAAAACATGGCCAGGGCGATGCCGGTATTGCCGCTAGTGGGCTCAATCACCACGGTGCCGGGCCGCAGTTTGCCGCTGGCCGCCGCCGCCGCCAGCATCGCCTTGGCGATCCGATCCTTGACGCTGAAGGCGGGGTTACGTGACTCCATCTTCACCAGAATCTCCGCCCCGCAGCGGGCGCTTAGTTTTTCAAGCCGCAGCAGGGGGGTCTCGCCCACCAGGCCGGCTATTCCGTCCGCGACCTTCTCGCGTTCACTCATCACTTCTTCTCCTTTTTCTTGGCCAGCATAAAGATACCGTAGGTGGCACGCAGATTGGGCAGCAGCCGGACCACATTACCGTGGTGGTCGTGGTGGTCGGTGTTGATCGCCGTTTCCCGCACGATCCGCCAGCCCATTTTTTTAACGAACCGGCGAAAGTCGATGATGGCGATCACCCTGATATTGGGGGTGTTATACCATTCAAAGGGCAACTGTTTGGAGAGCGGGGCCCGGCCCTGCCAAACCAGTTGCCAGCGATTTTTCCAGTGGGTGAAGTTGGGGAAACTGACCACCACCCGGCGGCCGATGGTCAGCAGGGAGTTGAGCAGTTGGGCCGGGGCGTAAACCTGCTGCAGGGTCTGGCTCAGAATCACGTAATCAAAGGTGTTTTCGGCGTAATCCTGCACCTCTTCGGTGATATCTCCCTGCAGGACGCTGAGCCCCTTCTCGATGCAGCGCAGGACCTTGGCCTCCACCATCTCGATGCCGGTCCCCCGCACCCCTTTTTGCTGTTTCAGGCAGTGGAGCAGATCCCCCTCGCCGCAGCCCAGGTCCAGAACCTTGCTGCCGGGTTCGATCCAGGAAGCGATCACCGAAAGATCAAAACGCATCGCCGGGGAGGTGTCGGCGGATTTAAAATCTGCTTTCATCGCGGGTTTGTTCCAGGAAATTGCCGATCAGGCTGCTTAACCGCTTGTTGGGGATCAGAAAGGCGTCGTGGCCGCAATCGGCCTTGATTTCACAGAAACTGACGTTGAGACCGTTTTTCTTCAGGGCCCGCACCAGCTCCTTGGACTGGTAGGTGGGGTAGAGCCAGTCCGAGGTGAAGGAGACCACCAGGAAGCGGGAGCGGGCCGTGGCGAAGGCCTCCACCGCCGAGCCGGCTCCGCCCCGCCGCTCCAGATCAAAATAATCGGCCGCCTTGGTTACGTAAAGAAAGGAGTTGGCGTCGAAGCGGGCCACAAACTTGTTGCCCTGATGGCGCAGGTAGCTCTCCACCTCAAAGTCGATATCGAATTGAAAGGAGAAGGCCTCCTTCCCCTGGAGTCGGCGGCCGAACTTGCGCCGCATCGCCTCGTCGGAGAGATAGGTGACATGGCCGATCATCCGGGCCACCGCCAGGCCGGTATCGGGCTTGGGGCCGCCGTAGTAGTGACCCTTGTTCCAGTTGGGATCGGTCATGATCGCCTGGCGGGCGATCTCGTTGAAGGCGATGGCCAGGGCCGAGTGGCGCATGGTGGTGGCTAAAGCGATCACCCCGGCCACCCGGTCGGGATAGCGCAGGCTCCACTCCAGGGCCTGCATCCCCCCCAAAGAGCCGCCCACCACCGCCAGCAGTTTCTCCACCCCCAGGTGATCCAGCAGTTTGCGCTGGACCGCGACCATGTCCCCCACCGTGACCACCGGAAAATCCAGGCCGTAGGGTTGGCCGGTGGCGGGGTTGGTGGAACTGGGGCCGGTGGTGCCGCCGCAACTGCCCAGGATGCTGGCGCAGATTACAAAATAGCGGTCGGTGTCGATCCCCTTGCCCGGCCCCACCATATTCTCCCACCAGCCGGGCTTGGTGTCGGCCTTGCTGTAGTAGCCGGCCACGTGGCAGTCGCCGGAGAGGGCGTGCAGGACCAGCACCGCGTTGTCCTTGGCGGGGGAAAGTTGGCCATAGGTCTCATAGGCTACCGTTACCGGGCCGATTTTGGCGCCACTCTCCAGGACCAAGGACTGGTTGACTCCGCCCCCGAAGGTGTAAAATTTTTTTTCCACGATGCCCACGGAAACATCGTCGGCGTCTCGGGCGCTGTATTCACTCATTGCGGTCGTATCCGGAAATTTTACCTAGAGCAGCGGCTTCATCACTTCACATTCCTTGCAGACCACCATCTTCTCCTTCCAGTTTTTGTGGGCGTTGCATTCGCAGATGGTACCGTTGATAAACCAGCACATCTTGCCGGCCCGAAACTCCCAGGCCGGGCAGTTACGCTTGCGGGAGGGGGGGCATTTCTTGATGGTCCAGCAGGCCCTGGGCGGCTTCTCGTGCAGTTCGCGCTGGCGGGAGACCAGGAAATACATCTGACGTTCCACATGGGGTGGTATGGAGCGCCAACCCTGCTCGTAGCTGTGGATCGCCTTGATGGAGGTTCCCAGTAGCTCGGAGATCTCCTTCTGGGTTTTTTGCAGTTTTTTCCTGATTTTGAAAAAATCGCTGCTCTCCATGATTCACCTCATGATAATTCGCTGGGGTTGAGGCCGGATTTACCGCCGCCCGGCCGTTTATAACTGTTTTGGTCCGTCGGTGGGCCGCCATGACATGGTGGTAGCTGGAGTTTCGCTCGGCGGTGGGCCTAATATACCACTTGTGGGGCAAGAAAGAAGCAATATTCGGTCAGTCGATCATCGGGGAGGCTATTTTTTGAACTCCAGGCGGCGGTATTGCACCGCTTCCGCCACGTGGGCGGTGGCCAGATCGGCGGTGCCGGCCAGATCGGCGATGGTGCGGGCAATCTTTAGAATTCGGTGATAGGCCCGGGCGGAAAGGCCGAAACGGCGCACCGCTTCTTCCAGCAGCCGGTGGGCGGCCGGGTCCACCCGGCAGTGGCGCTCCAGGTCGCGGGGAGTCATCCGGCTGTTGTGGAAGGCGGTCTTGCGGCGGGAAAAACGGCGGCGTTGGATGGCGTGGGCCGCCTCCACCCGTTTGCGGATAGTGGCCGAAGATTCCCCGGGGGCGTGGTCGGTTATCTCCTGGAACTTGACCGGGGTCACCTCCAGGTAGAGATCGATCCGGTCCAGCAGCGGACCGGAGAGGCGGTGGCGGTAGCGCTGGATCTGGGCCGGGGTGCAGTGGCACTCATGCTGCTCGTTTCCGGGGTAATGGCCGCAGGGACAGGGGTTGAGGGCCGCCACCAGCATGAAGTCGGCCGGGAAAATCAGGCTCTGCCGGGAGCGGGCGATGGTGACCCGGCCATCCTCCAGGGGTTGGCGCAGGCTTTCCAGCACATTCTTGCGAAACTCCGGCAACTCATCCAGGAACAACACCCCCTTGTGGGCCAGGGAAACCTGGCCGGGCCGGGGCCATTGGCCACCACCGCCGATCAGCCCGGCGTCGGAGATGGTGTGATGGGGGGCGCGAAAGGGGCGTCGGCGCAGCAGCCCGAAGCCCGGGTCCAGCTCGCCGGCCACACTGTAGATCCGAGTGGTTTCCAGGGCCTCCTCGAAGGAGAGCTCGGGCATGATGGTGGGCAGGCGGCGGGCCAACATGGTCTTGCCGGTCCCGGGAGGGCCCTGGAGCAGAATGTTGTGTTGGCCGGCGGCGGCGATCTCCAGGGCCCGTTTAACATACTCCTGGCCCCGGACTTCGGCGAAATCCACCTCGTAATCGGGTCGCTCCGCCCCCGGGGACTCCGGTTCCGGCGGCGGGGGCAA
Organism: Desulfurivibrio alkaliphilus; assembly: GCA_011048585.1. Lineage (GTDB taxonomy): Bacteria > Desulfobacterota > Desulfobulbia > Desulfobulbales > Desulfurivibrionaceae > Desulfurivibrio > Desulfurivibrio alkaliphilus_A. Next base: position 10,665 of record DSDS01000134.1, read on the forward strand.
CTCAGGTTCGCGCAGGCCCCGCAGGATATCCACCGCCTCCCCCAGGGAGGAGACCGCAGCCAGCTTGATTCCGGCAACCATCATCGCTTCCGCGGCGTTGGCCCGGGGGACCATTACCGTCGCCACCCCGGCCTGGCGAGCGGCTAGCACCATGGGCAGCACCCCGGGGGTGGGGCGCAGGGTGCCATCCAGAGAGAGTTCGCCGATCAGGCACCAGGGGGCGATTTGAGTTGGGGAGATCAGTTCGGCGGCGGCGAGAATCCCCACCGCGATGGGGAGATCATAGCCGGTCCCCGCCTTTTTCAGATCGGCCGGGGCCAGGTTGATGGTGATTCGCCGGTTGGGGAACTCGTAGCCGCTGTTGCGGATCGCTGCCCGGACCCGCTCCTTGCTCTCCCGGACCGCTCCTTCGGCCAGGCCGACGGTGGTGAAAACCGGCAGCCCCTTGGCGATATCCACCTCCACATCCACCAGCAGCCCTTCCACCCCCACCACCGCCCCGCTTTTCACCCTGGCCAGCATACTTTCCCTTCTCCATTATCGTATCCGTTCACCATGGTCAACAACTTGTCGATCTAACGGGCTGTAATCGTTCAGCAGTGCCGCAGGTTCGGGCAAGCGGCCAAGCGCCGCGTACCCCGTGTACGTAAGCCTGGCTGATCGCCCGAAGATGCGGTGCTGCTGAACGATTAC
>DSDS01000017.1 GCA_011048585.1 Desulfurivibrio alkaliphilus
ATCTTTATGACTAAGGAAGAATTCAATCCCCGGATTCTGGGGTTTCTCTGCAACTGGTGTTGCTACGCGGCGGCCGACAGCGCCGGGGTTTCCCGCTACCAGTACCCCCCCAACCTCCGGACCATCCGGGTGATGTGCACCGGCCGACTTGATCCCGCCTTTGTTTTCCGGGGCTTCATCGAAGGGGCCGACGGCATCTTCACCGGTGGCTGACAATTGGGCGAATGCCATTACCAGGTTGGTAATTATGATGCAATGGGCGCCAGTTTTCTGATCAAGAAGGTTTTGGACGAGGTGGGCCTCAAGTCGGAGCGTTTCGATCTGCAGTGGGCCTCCGCTGCGGAAGCTCCCCGTTTTGTCCGGTTGATCACCGATTTCACCGGTGAGGTCAGGAAGCTTGGCCCCATCGGCGAGAGTGAGGGGTTGAGCAAGGAAGAGTTGCGGCAGCGGTTGCAGGTGGCCCTCGAGTTGGTGGAGGACCGCAAGGTCCGGATGGCCTTCGGCAACGCCACCAAGACCATGCGTAAGGAGGGGGTTTTCACCCAGGAGCATATCGACGGGCTGTTCGCCGATAAGATGGCCAAGGCGATCGCCTCCGGCCTGGAAGGGGCCAAGATCGGCTGAGTTTAAACCATCTCCATACTGATATCCCGGGCCGGGGCGGAGTGGGTCAGCGCTCCGATGGAGATCCGATCCACTCCGGTCTCGGCGATCCGGCGGACGTTTTCCAGGTTGACGCCGCCGGAGGCTTCGAGCAGGGCTCGGCCGCGAACAAGTTCAACCGCCTGGGCCATCATGGCCGGGGTCATGTTGTCCAACATGATGATCTCCGTTTGGGCGGCCAGGGCTTCCTCAACCTGGGCCAGGGTTTCACACTCCACCTCCACCGGCAACCGGTTCGGGTTGCCGGCACGAACTTTTTCCACCGCCATCAGGATCGAACCCGCGGCCGCGATATGATTGTCCTTGATCAGGATTCCGTCATTGAGGTTGAAGCGGTGATTATGCCCCCCCCCGGCCCTTACCGCGGCCCTCTCCAGGGTCCGCAGGCCGGGGGTGGTTTTGCGGGTATCGAGGATAACCACCGGCAGATCCCGCACTTGCTCGACAAAACGGGCGGTGAGGGTGGCGATCCCGCAGAGCCTCTGGCAGAGATTTAGAGCCACCCGTTCGGCGGCCAGCAGATCCCGGATCGGGCCGCTTAAACGCAGCAGCAGGTCTCCGCTGCCCACCCTGGTGCCGTCGGCGACCAGGGGCTGGGCGGCAATCTCCGGGTTGCGGCAGGTGAAAACCAGGGGGGCGATCTGTTCGATGCCGGAGGTCACCATCGTTTCCTTAGCGATGAAAACCGCGCTTCCCTGCTGAGTTGCCGGGAAGATGGCCTCGCCAGTGATATCTCCCCGCCCCAGATCTTCATCAAGAAACGAGCCAATCGCCTCCCGCAGACCGCGCTCCAGGCCATTATATTTGAACATCCGCCAATCGCCCCTTGTCTATTGAGTCGAAAATCCATTATAGTTTGCCTCTGATTATACTGTCGCAACCTGGAAGAACAAGGAGAATAGTTATGGCTGATCGGGGAAGTTCGCAGTCACTGCCCTTTCAACTGGGAGAGGAGGATATGAGATCCTCGTCGCCGGGTTTTCCCGGCAAGCCTCCCGGGGGAACGGTCAAGCGGGACACCCTGTTTTTCACCGCCTTTGCCTGTCTGGTGATCGGCTTTGTGGCCGGTATCGTTTTCAGCGTTTACAAGATGCCGGGGGTGCCGGGCTCTCCGGCTGGCCTGGCAGGGTCTATCTCCAGCGGTCTCAGCCCGGAGCAGGCCAGAGTGATGGAGAGTCTGGAGCGGGTGGTGGCGGCTGATCCGGAAAACGTCCAGGCCTGGACCCAACTTGGCCATCTCTACTTTGATACCGACCAGTATCAGCAGGCGATCGAGGCCTATGGCCGCTCCTTGGCCCTGGATCCTGAAAATGCCGATGTGGTTACCGATCTGGGGGTGATGTATCGCCGCAACGGCCAGCCGGAAAAGGCCCTTATCTCTTTTGAACGAGCCATTGCCATCAATCCGCGCCATGAAACGGCCCTTTTCAATATGGGGGTGGTTCTGCTCCACGACTTTAACGACCGGGTCGGAGCGATCAATACCTGGCGGCAACTGCTGGAACTCAATCCGGTGGCCTACGCCCCCAATGGTCAACTGGTAAGTGATCTGGTTGATGAGCTGTTGGCCGAACTCTGAGCCCCGCGTAACTGAATGACTGAATGCGCTCTGCAAAAATATTTAGCCCGCGGGAGTTGCCGTTTCCTGCCGCTGCTGCTGTTGGCCCTGGTCGTCACGGTTTCGGCCTTTCTCAACTACCTTAACATTCGCAGCCATGCCGACCAGATGGCCCTCCATTACGCCGAGGGGCTCAGCCAGCTGCTCTTAAGCACCCGGACCTGGAATGCCGAACATGGCGGGGTCTACGTGCCCATCACCGACAAGGACCAGCCCAACCCCTATCTCCAGATCCCCCACCGTGATCCGGTCAGCGAAGAGGGTTTGCGGCTGACCATGATCAACCCCGCCTACATGACCCGCCAGATTGGTGAGATTGCCCGCCGCCAGACCGGCCTGGTGATCCATATTTTCAGCCGTCAACCGCTTAACCCCCTCAATGCCGCCGACCCCTGGGAACTGGCGTCCCTCGATCATCTGGAGCAGGGAGGGAAAAGTTGGCGCCTGACCCTGCAGCACAACCCCGAGGGCTCGGTCTTTCGCTACATGATCCCCCTGCAGGTGGAGGAGTCCTGCCTGACCTGTCACACCCGGGACGGCTACCAGGTGGGCGAGTTGCGCGGCGGCATCAGTCTGACCTTTCCCGCCGATCCCCATTTCGCCATCCTGCGCTCCCAGAAGATGATGATGTTTTTCGGCCATTTTCTGGGTTTTCTGGTGGTGGGCGCCGTGCTGACGCTGCTGCTCAATCACCTGCGTCAGCAGTGGCGGGCCATGGAAAAGGTACTCAGCGAACAGGAGAAGACCATTGCCCAGCGGACCCTGAAGCTTGAACGCTCCAATGCCGAGTTGCGTGATTTCGCTCAGATCGCCTCCCACGACCTCCAGGAGCCCCTGCGGACCATTGTCTCTTTCGGCAACCGGTTGCTCCTCAAGCACTCGGCGCAACTGGACGATAAGGGCCGTGATTATCTGGAGAGGATAGAAAAGGCAGCCACCCGGATGGGGCATCTGATTCAGGATCTGCTCAATTACTCCCGGGTGGCCTCCCAGGAGCAGCGGTTGACCCCGGTTAATCTCAACGAGCTGCTCAGCGAGGTGCTGGATGACCTGGAACAGCGGCGTAAGGAGTGTGGGGGGAGGGTGGAGATCGACCCCTTGGGGAGCGTCAATGGCGACCGGAATCTACTTCACCGCCTTTTTTTGAATCTGATTGGCAATGCCCTGAAGTTTCACCGGCAAGGGGTTAGACCCCTGGTGCGGGTTTCCCGGACGGAACTTGACGATGGGCGGGTGCAGATTCTGGTGGAGGACAACGGCATAGGTTTTGATGAAAAATATCTCGATCGGATTTTTCGCCCTTTTCAGCGGTTGCACCTGAGGGGACAATATCCGGGGACCGGCATGGGACTGGCGATTTGTAAAAAAATCGTGGAAAATCACCATGGAGAGTTGTACGCTCGCAGTCAGCCGGGGGAGGGTACCACCTTTATCATGGTTTTGCCATTATAGGAGTTGGGAGGGCCGGGTCCGGGGGTGGTGGTCGAGGTGGAGTTGTCAGCTGAAAGGGGGATGGAACATGGGTAAGGAGCTACGCCGTTCGCAGCGAATCGAGGTTGGTCTTTCGGTGCGAATCATTATCCGCGACACCCACAGCGGGCTGACGCTGGCGGAGGATATGGGCCTGATCAGCGACATTTCCCGCCACGGCCTGCGACTGACCGTTCCCCAGGCCAAGATAGACGGCCACCACCTCTTTTACTCATTCCATGAGGATGAAGGGAAGAGCCTCTACCTGGCGGCCTCGGAAGAGTTGGCCCGGGGAGAGGGCCTGCCGGAACTGTTGGCGGTGCGGCCGGTTTGGTTTGACCGGCTCCTGACCAGGCCCGGCAAGCCCTTCCAGCTGGGGATGGAGTACGTGCAAAAACCATCCCGGGAGGTTATCGAGTGGCTCCAGAAGATGATGGCTCAACAGCAGCAGCCCGACCGGTGGTGGCGGCGGATTTTCAGTAGGGGGGAGAAATAGTAGCCGCCTTCGGCGGTGCTTACTCCTCCTCTCCCCGGTTGCCCCCCTGAATGATGGGGCTCAAAATATTGAAGGGCAACAGCAGGGTGTTGCGCATCAGATTGAGCATCCCTTCCCCCACCGCTTCCGGGTGCAAAACCGTGATCTCGGGCTCGCGGATATCCCCCCGGACTCCCACCGGAATAGTGATGATGGCCGTGTCGGGTCCCCCCAGGGCCCTGCCGATGAAAGGGATTCGGCCGATGATGGCATCCAGGGTTTTGAAGGTCGCGATCATGACGGTCATGTTTGCCTGCTTGGTGCCAAGATCCAGCTGCCCCCGGACGAAAAGATTGAGTCCCTCGCCTTTCACGATCTCCCTTTCCAGATACAGGATGTTATCCTCGATGCGCCCCTCAAATTCCAGGCTCTGGTAGGCAAATCCCCGCTCATCTAGGCCGGTGACGCCACCGGTGAAGAAGTCGGTCAGGTTGATCAGGCTGAAGATCCGGGAAAGCAGTTTCATGCGCAGGATTCGCCCCCCCCCGGGTGAGTTGACGGAGATCCGGCCTTCATGCCAGAAGGTCGAATCACCGCGCAAGCGGGCATCGACCCGGCAATCGCCGACGATCACATCCTGGCCGATCCCCAGGCAGGTGAGGATATCTTCAAAGCGGGAACGCTCCGGGCAGATCGTTCTGATCCGTAAATCTCCCACTCCCAGGGCGGGGTCGGAGTACCAGGTGCCGGTGGTTTCCAGGCAGCAGAGAATCCCCTGGGAGATCTCCGCGCTCAGGCCACCGCCGGGGTGGAGGGCCAGCCGGGCCTGGAAAGGGGTCCAGGTAAAGTAGGGCTGGTCGGCTGGAACTTCGTCGGGCAAAAGCTCCCGGGTGGGGCCGGCGTCGAACCTGGCCAGATCGACGGTGATTGATCCACTGACGGGCCAGGAGGTACTCGCTTTGGTTGCCCCCTCTTCCCGGCCACTTTGCGGTCCGGAAAAAAGGGTTTGGGGCAGTCGGTTTTGCCAGCCGAGCAAGGTCGAGCGGCGGAGGAAGGGGGAGTCCAGGTCGAGGTCGAGGATCAGGCCGCCGGCCGGGTTGGAGCGGATCAGGCCGGCCAGGCTTAGTTGCTCGCGGGGAGAGAGGGAGAGCTCGAGCCGCTCAAGATAGATATCGCTCTTCGGCTGGGGACCGGCCTGCTCCCGGCCTTCCAGGGCCAGGGCGATGATCTCCAGGGCCGAGCCCCCCTCAACCGGATCCGAGCTTTCTTCCGGGGCCGCCGGATGCCAGCGGATCCCTGCCGCCTCTATCTCGCCCTTGAAGAGGGGGGCCCTGGCCCCCGCCGGCAGGAGAAATTGGCCCTGGCCCCGCAACAGGCCCCGGCTGAATGGTAGTTGGCTGAAAAAACGAGCCAGGGAATCGGGGGCCAGCTCACCCTGGAAGCGAAACTGCAGGGCGGGTGGCAACTCCTCCTGGGCCGGGGTCGGGCCCAGTTCCAAGCGGAGCTCGGCCTGGTGGAGTCCATCCTCCAGGGACGCTTCCAGGGTCAGTTGGTCGCCTTTACCGTGGGGGAGCCTGCTGGTGAAGCGCAAGGTGGCGGGAGCTTCTTCCCGGCCGCCGCGCAACACTCCGGCAAGCTCGCTCAGCCTGGTCTCCCGGCTCGGAAGCTCACGGGTCAAGCGCAGGGTGAGGGGATCCAGAACCAAGGGTACGGAGGGCAACAGGTAGGGGGGCAGCCACTCCCGTTCCTGCAACCAGCCCCTCCCTTCACCGCTCATCAGCCCTTTCAGTTGCAATTCGCCGCGCCACTCTTGGAGCAGACGGTGATGCAAGTAGCCATCAAGAACGATCCGATCGCCGCGCAGCATGCCGGTAAGTTCCTGAAACCGGACTCCGGCGGAGGAGAAGAGCAGAGTGCCATGTCCCTCGTTGATGATTCTGGTGGCCAGCAGGGGCGAGTCCCAGGCCAGACCGCGGGGGGCCAGGGCCAGTTCGTATTCCCATCCTTCGGGCTGCCAGAGCTTGCCCGCCGCCCGGCTTTGCCGCAGCTCTACCTGGCCGTCAATTTCGCTTAAAACCCCCGCCAGCGCTTTTTGCAGCTGGGGATAATCGAGCAGGTGGTGAAAAAGGGGGCCGGCCGCCAGCTCCCCGCTCAGTTCTCGCACGATAAAAGGCACCGCCTCCTCGACCCCGACCTGCCCGGCCGCCTGGTCGATGCGGTGGGGGCCGATCCGGCCCCGCACCCCCGACCAGTGGACCTCCTCCCGGCTTATCTGGGCCTGGGCGCTTTCCACCTCCAAGGGCCAGGGCAGGCGTTCATATTCGGTTCGGCCCGCCAGGGTCGCGATCTTGACCTGGACGTTTAACTCGTCCAGGGTCTCTCCGATGGTCAGGCGGCCGGTGGCCACTCCCTGGGGATGGTGGAAGCGGCGGACCTCCTCCTGAAAGGTCGGATGCTGGACCAGGCCAGGCAGTACATCCCGCAGATCGGCCAGGGTAGCCTCCAGGGCCAGGTCGAGCTTGAACTGACGCAGCTCTTTGAACAGACCGACGCTGAGGGAACAGTCGTAGCCCCGGCTCTCCCCCAGGGTCGCCCGGGCCTGCCGCAATTCCAGAATACCGTTTTCGATCAGCAGGGAGCCGGAGGCATCGAAGAGATGCAGGTCAACTTCCGGGACCATGATCTCCGCCGTGGCGACCTCCACAGCGACGGTCATGGTTCTGAAATCGGCCAGATCACGCTCCGGGCCCGCGAAATAAAACGCGGCGCTGCTGGCCTGACCGTCCCTGACGATATCGTAAAACTCGCGGGCCGCCTGGAAGCGGCCCAGCATGGCCATGACCGCGGCGCGGATCTCCCCGGCATCGAGATCATGGCCCTGGATATCGATCTCCCAGTAAGGGGAGGATGGGGGGGTGTCGGAGGCGGTTAACCGGCGGCTGACCATCCCCTTGAGGTGCATGCCGGGCTCCTTAACTTCAAAATCGTGGATCAGCAGCTGCCAGTCATCCTGTTTCCTGGTCAACTCAAGGTGGGCCAGACCGCAGTCCAGCCGGACTTTACCCTCCTCGGGCGACAGGAGAAAACAAGGGAACTGGCCATGCAGGGAGGCGGTGAACTCCTCCAGGCCCAGGCCGTCCACCTCCAGGGTCAGATTGGCCAGGGTCTCCAGGGTGTTTATCTGGCTGTGGGCCAGCGACGGCACCGCTTCGTGTAGTCGCAGGCCCTTGCCCTCGACGGTCAGATGGTGGGCGCCGCCGGGTTGGTACCACCCCCGCAGGGCCAGGGAGGCTCCGAAGGAGGGGCGGCTTGCAAGTTCCAGGGATATTTGGGTCGGGCTGAAGAGGAGTCGGCCGCTGATCCCCTCAATCTGGAAGGGAGCGATGGTGGCCCCGGCCAACTCCCCCGGCGCGGTGATGGTGATTTGGCCCCGGCGGACTTGCAGTTCACCGGCAGTGGGCAGCTTTAGGGCCGGGGCCGGAGGGGGCTCCGCGTTTTGGGGTGAAGATTCGAGGGCCGCGGGATCGATAAACAGCTGCGGTGAATCGAGGACAATCCGGCCCAGTTCCAGCCGCAGTCGTACCAGGGAACGCCAGCGGGGGTAGAGATGGGCTTCCTCCAGTAAAAGGCGGGCCTGGGGGTGGGCCAGCTTGATCCCTTCGACCCGCAGGTGAGGCAGGGGGTGCCAGACCAGTTTGAGGTCGGCCAGGTCGATGTCGCTGGTCAGCCGCTCTGCCAGCTGGCGGGCAAAATGCTCGCGCACCGGCTCGCTGTCAAGCAGCAGGGTCACGGTCAGGCCGAGCGTGGCCGCTGACAGCAGCAGGCCCAGCAATATCAGGCGAATTTTAAAAAGCATTTAGACCAGAAGTTCATCCTCGCCGGGCCGGTGGCGCCGCTTTAGTTTGACCGCCCGCCAGGGTTGGCGGCTTAAAATAATCGCCGCCGCCAGGCAGCAAAGCAGCCAACCCAGGCCGTAGAGCAGCAGATGGCGGGTCGCGTAGCCGCTGTAGTTGACGGCGAGATCACCGTAAAGGGCCATCAGCAGCAGAATGCCCAAGGCCAAAGGGGTCAGATAGCGGATAAAGAAGTTCCAGGCCGTTGGAACCCGGCTGCCCAGGCGACTGATGTGGCGGCGCAATTTTTCGGGGCCGATGAACCAGCCGACGATCAGGCATTGGAGCAGGCCGCCCAGCACCAGGCCGTAGCTGGTGATGAAGTGATCGGTGATATCCAGCAGGTAGAGCCCGGCCCTGGTGGTGAAGATCAGGCTGCCCAGCAGCCCCAGCAGGCAGAGAAGGCTGACCACCCTTTTGCGGGGCCAGTTGAACTTGTCGGTCAGGGCGCAGGAGAAGGCCTCGATCAGGGAGACCCCGGAGGTGAGTCCGGCGATGACCAGCACCAGAAAGAACAAAACCCCGAAGAGGGCATTGAAGTCGGGCAAAATCGAGATCGCCTGGGGATAAACGACAAAGGCCAGTTGCGGACCGCCCTTGATCGCCTCGGCAAAATCCACTCCCTGGCTGTGGGCCATGAAACCGACGATCCCGAAAACCGCCAGGCCGGCGAAAATGGAATAGGAGCAGTTGGCCGTGGCGGTGATCACCGCGTTACGGGCCAGGTTGGCCTTGGCCGGCAGGTAGCTGGCGTAGGTGATCATGATGCCGAAACCCAAAGAGAGGGTGAAGAAGATCTGGCCGAAGGCGGCGGCCCAGACCCGGCCGGCGGCCACCCGGGCTTCGGGATCGGCGCTGAGAAAATTGATCTTGCTCCAGTCCGGGTTGAGATAGTGGTTGAAGATCCCCTCGCTGGCCCCCTCCAGGGTGAAGGTCCAGGCCACCATAATGGCGGTCAAAATCAGCAACAGGGGCATGAAGAACTTGGCCGCCTTTTCGATTCCGTGGCGGATATCACGGAAACAGATGAGCCAGCAGGCCAGCCAGACCAAAGCGGTGGCCAGCAGGATGGGTGGCCGGATTCCGCCCCAGACGGCGGCGGATTCGGAAAGCCGCAGGAAGTGGTTGAAGAAAAAGTCCTCGGGATTCTCTCCCCAGGCCAGGGTGAAGGAGTAGATTAGATAGTTGGCGCACCAGCCGATGATCACCGAGTAGTAGAGCATGATACCGAACATGGCCACCACCGGCATCCACCAGCCCAACCCTTCGAAGCGTCGGTCAATCCGGGCCAGGGCCAGGGGGGAGGATGCTTTTCCCCGGTGGCCGATCCCGTACTCCAGCAGCATGATGGGGATTCCGGCCACCAGCAGGGCGGTGAGATAGGGAACCAGAAAGGCGCCCCCTCCGTGTTCGTGGGCCATGTAGCTGAAGCGCCAGATATTGCCCAGGCCGATGGCCGAGCCGATGGCGGCCATCAAAAAACCGATATTGCTCTGCCAGGTGTCACGTGTTTCCTGCATTGGTTGATCTCCGCCGTTCTCTTTGCTCCTCGGGCCGGGTTAAAGGCCCATAATAGCATAAGACATTGAAACAACAAGTTGATTGTGCCGGCTCTTTGTGGTATTAAGCCGGGGAAAAGTTAAGAGTAATCAGCAAACGGATTGTAATGATGAAGAAAATAGCGGTCGGAGTGATAGGGGTGGGGCATCTCGGCAAATTTCATGCCGCCAAGTATGCCGCCATGCCCGAGGCGGAGCTGGTCGGCGTGGTGGATTTGGATCCGGACCAGGCCGCTCGGGTGGCCCGGGACTGCGGGACCCGGCCCTTTGGCGATTATCGTGAACTGCTGGGCCAAGTGGAGGCGGTTAGCGTGGTGGTGCCCACCGTGCATCACTACCAGGTGGCCCGCGATTGCCTGGAGCAGGGCGTGGATATCATGCTGGAAAAGCCGATGACCACCACCCTGGAGGAGGCCGACCGGTTGATTGCCCTGGCCGAGGCCGGGAACAGGATTCTCCAGGTGGGCCATATCGAACGTTACAACCCGGCGGTGGTTGCCCTGGAGGGTTTGCTGACCCGGCCGCTGTTTATCGAATCCCACCGTATCCATATGTTCAAACCCCGGGGGCTCGATGTCGATGTGGTTCTGGATCTGATGATCCACGATATCGATATCATCCTAAGCATCGTCGATTCCCCGATCAGCTCCATCCATACCGTGGGGGTGCCAGTGGTGACCCCGATCACCGACATTGCCAACGCCCGGATCATTTTCGAAAACGGCTGCACCGCCAATATCACGGTGAGCCGAATCTCCAAGGACAATATCCGCCGCCTGCGCATCTTCCAGCCCAAAAGCTATATCTCGGTTGATTATGGCAAAAAATCACTAATGATGATCAGGTTGAAGGATGAACTGAACCAGTTGGGCCTGCCCCAGGAGGAGATTATCACCGTGGCCTTACCGGAGCAGGACGCCCTGGAGGCGGAGTTGCGGGACTTTATCGGCAACGTGCGGGAGCGCACCACCCCCAAGGTTTCCGGGGTCCAGGGGCGGATGGCCCTGGCGGTGGCCCAGGAGATCATGCAGCAGATCAAGGATAATTTCAGCAAATATCGCGACCTGATCCAGCCTCCCCAGGCGTGAGGGTGACGTGGCCAACTCCCAGCCCCATATCGTGATTGTCGCCGGGGAAGCCTCCGGCGACATGCACGGCGCCAACCTGGTCAAGGCGATCAAGGCCCAGCGGCCGGAGGTCAGGATCAGTGCCATGGGTGGCGGGGCCCTGGCCGCCCAGGGGGTGAATCTGGTTTACGAGTCCAGCCGCTTGGCGGTGGTGGGACTGATCGAAGTGTTGAGCCACCTGGGAGAGATTCGGGCCGCCCTGGCCAGGATGCGCGCTTTTCTAGGGGAGCAGCGCCCCGAACTGCTGATTCTGATCGACTATCCCGATTTCAACCTGATGCTGGCGGCCACAGCCCAAAAGCTGGGAATTCCGGTTTTTTACTATATCAGCCCCCAGGTCTGGGCCTGGCGTCAGGGCCGGGTGCGGACCATCCGTCGGCGGGTGGATATGATGGCGGTGATTCTCCCCTTTGAGCAGGAGTTTTATCGGACCCGGGGAGTGGCGGTGGAGTTTGTCGGCCACCCCTTGCTCGATGAACTGGCCGAGGTGGTCGCCGAGCGCCCCGCTTCCCATGGCGGGCCCGGCCGGCTG
>DSDS01000174.1 GCA_011048585.1 Desulfurivibrio alkaliphilus
CCTCCCACCTCCCTCCACCTCGAGGAATCCGCCAGGCGCCCCAACTCGGCGCCGGCGGATTTCCCCTCCTTGACAGGCCGGGGAGCCATTCTTACCTTCTCCTAAGCGATTGGCGGTGTTCTTTGGCGTCGATCGTTGGTTAATTTACGCTCTAAAAGGGAGAATCGGGATGAAATTCGACAAGTTTACCGTGAAATCGCAGGAAGCGGTTCAGGAGGCCCAGAGCCTGGCCCAGAGCCTGCAACACCAGGAGCTGCAGCCCGAGCATCTGCTCAAGGTTTTACTGGATCAGCCCGAGGGGGTGATCGCTCCGGTGCTGCAGAAGATGGGGGTCGGTCGACAGCAGCTGGCGGCCGAGGTTGAGACTTTGCTGGGCCGCCTGCCCAAGGTCAGCGGCGGCGGGGCGGGGCAGCTCTACGCCTCCCCCTCGCTGCAGCGCTTGCTGGATCGCGCCTTCAAGGTGGCCTCCGAGATGCAGGATGAGTATGTCAGCCAGGAACATCTGGTCCTGGCCCTGCTTGACGATAAGGATACCGGTGCGGCCAAGATTCTGATCAAGGCGGGGGTCAGCCGGGAGGCCTTTCTCAAGGCCCTGGTGGCAGTGCGGGGTAGTCAGCGGGTCACCGACCCCAATCCCGAGGGCAAGTACCAGGCCCTGGAAAAGTATGCCCGCAATCTCACCGACGTGGCCCGCCAGGGCAAGCTCGACCCGGTTATCGGCCGCGACGACGAGGTGCGGCGGGTGGTCCAGGTTCTCTCCCGGCGGACCAAGAACAATCCGGTCCTGATCGGCGAGCCCGGGGTGGGCAAGACCGCCATCGTCGAGGGGCTGGCCCAGCGGATCGTTAATGGTGACGTCCCCGATACCCTGCGCAACAAGCAGGTGATCGCCCTGGACCTGGGGGCCCTGGTGGCCGGGGCCAAATATCGCGGCGAGTTCGAGGATCGACTCAAGGCGGTACTCAAGGAGATCCAGAAGCGGGAAGGGGAGATCATCCTCTTTATCGACGAGATCCATACCCTGGTGGGGGCCGGGGCCGCCGAGGGCTCCATGGACGCCTCCAACATGCTCAAGCCCGCCCTGGCCCGCGGCGAGCTGCACTGTGTCGGGGCCACCACCCTCAACGAATATCGTAAGTATATCGAAAAGGACGCGGCCTTGGAGCGCCGTTTCCAGCAGGTGCTGGTCCAGGAGCCCAGCATCGAGGATACCATCGCCATCCTGCGGGGAATCAAAGAGAAGTATGAGGTTCATCACGGGGTGCGGATCAAGGATTCGGCCACCGTGGCCGCGGCTATCCTCTCCAACCGATATATCACCGACCGCTTTCTGCCCGACAAGGCCATCGACCTGATTGACGAGGCGGCATCCCGGTTGCGGATTGAGATCGATTCCATGCCCACCGAGATTGACGAGGTGGAACGCAAGAAGATCATGCTGGAGATCGAGCGGGAGGCTCTCAGGAAGGAGAGCGATAAATCTTCCCGGGAGCGCCTGGCCAAGGTGGAGGCCGAACTGGCCGACTGCAACGAAAGCCTCAACGGCATGAAGGGCCACTGGAACCTGGAAAAGGAGATTATCCAGCAGATTCGGGCGATCAAGGCCAAAATCGACGAGGCCCGGATCGAAGAGCAGCAGGCCGAGCGCCAGGGGGATCTCAGTAAGGTGGCCGAGATCCGCTATGGCCGGATTGTGGAGCTGGAAAAGGAGTTGGCCGCCCAAAACGAGCGGTTGGCCGAGATCCAGCAGGATCGCAAGATGCTTAAGGAGGAGGTGGACGAGGAGGATGTGGCCGCCGTGGTCGCCAAGTGGACCGGCATTCCCACCGACAAATTGCTGGAGGGGGAGAAGGAGAAGCTGGTGGCCGCCGACAAGGAGTTGGCCCGCCGGGTGGTGGGCCAGGAGGAGGCGATCGCCGCCGTCGCCAACGCGGTGCGCCGGGCCCGGGCCGGGCTCCAGGATCCTAATCGTCCTTTAGGCTCCTTTATCTTCCTGGGGCCCACCGGGGTGGGCAAGACCGAGCTGGCCCGCAGTCTGGCCGCCTTTCTCTTCGACAGCGAAAAGGCGATGATTAGGCTCGATATGTCGGAGTTTATGGAGAAACACTCGGTGGCCCGGCTGATTGGCGCCCCTCCCGGCTACGTCGGCTACGAGGAGGGGGGCTACCTCACCGAGGCGGTGCGGCGGCGGCCCTATTCGGTGATCCTGTTTGACGAGATTGAAAAGGCCCATCCCGACGTGTTCAACGTCCTGCTCCAGATCCTCGATGATGGTCGGATGACCGATGGTCAAGGGCGGACGGTGGATTTCAAGAACACCATCCTGATCATGACCTCCAACCTGGGCAGCCAGTTGATCATGGAACTGGGTGAGGAGCGGCGCGAGGAGATCAAGGCCCGGATCGACGAGATCCTGCATGCCCAGTTCCGGCCCGAGTTTTTGAACCGGATCGATGAGATTATCATCTTCCACGCCCTGAGTCGCCAGGATCTGGGGCGGATTGTCGAGATCCAGCTGGAGCTGCTCACCCGGCGCTTGGCCGACCAGCACTTTCAGATCGAGCTCTCCGAGGCGGCCAAGGAGTTCCTGATCGAAGTGGGCTACAACCCCAGCTTTGGCGCTCGCCCCTTGAAACGGGCGATCCAACGCCATATCCAGGATGCCCTGGCCATGAAGATCCTGGAGGGCGGCTTTACCGAAGGCGACACCATTCGCATCGACCGGCCGGCGGGTTCCGCGGCCTTGAGTTTCAGCAAAGGATAGGGGTCCCGCTCGATTTCGACAAAAAAGCCCATGCTTCCCGGGTCGGGGAAGCATGGGCTTTTCTTTTGCCGGGCCGGGGCCCGCTTGGGGTTACAGGCTCCAGCGGGTCGGAACGTTGCGCTGCTCCCGCATTTTTTTGACATGACCCGGTTCGTGGCACTCCACGCAACCCACCGCGTACTTGCGGTACTCCTCGTGCCGCTCCTTGAAGACCGGCCGGCTCTCCAGGATCTCCTCGGTCATGTGGCAGCCGACACAGTTGTCGGTGATCGCCTCCTTGTAGCTGGGAAGTTTGTCGTTATGGGGGTTTACCTGGCCACTGAGGGTCAGGTAAACCTTGCGCAGCCCCTTGGTTTTATCGGTGATGGTGCCCTTGGTATGGCAGGAGATGCAGCCCACATCGGGATGATCGCTATGGTCCCAGGAAACCTTCTCGTAGGCGTGGCAGCTGATACAGAAGCTATCCGAGGAGGTTTTCCGGGCCATGACGCTGCTGGCTATCACGATAACCAAGGCGGCCACGCCCAAAATTATCCAGGTCTTCTGGCTTAGTTTGTTCATGTCTTGGCTCCTTGGGGGAAGAACCCGGCCACAGGATATTCCCCTCTTGATTGCAAAGTTTCACCTAACCTCCAGGTGTTAGCGCAGTTTCTTGTTGCCGTCCCAGACCAGCTCCGCTTCCGGCAGTTTGGGCAGATACTTCAGCCATGGATGGGAGTCCAGGTGGGCCTGGCTCTGCTGGAGTTTGCGGCTGTGCTCCATGATTGGCGGCACCAGCTCCTGGATCGGGGCATCCAGCTTGGAGGCGATGGCGTAATTGGTGGCGCGGATCGCCAGTTGCACCGCCTCGTCGCTATACTGCTGGGATTTGGCCAGGGTGTCCATGGCCTTGGTGGGGTTATGGAAGCCGGCGGAGTTTTCAGCCGAAACATAATCCCAGAACCACTGCCCCTTGCGCACCATCTCCCGGGCTTCGGCCAGAACCTTCTGGTTCACCTCCGGGTGTTCCATGGCTTGGCGTACCGCTTCATGGGCCCGCACCGATTTCTCCTGGGCGATATTGAGCTGGCGCCAGACCCGCTGCTGGTGATACTCCACCCGCTGCCGCATCCAGGTGGGGGTTTTGTCGGAGTGGCAGGTCAGGCAGGCGGCCTTAATCCCCTCCTCGCTCTTGAGGGGGGAGGTCCAGTGGTGGGAGCTGATGGTGACGTTGGTGCCGATCTTGATCCGCGGCATGTGACAATCGGCGCAGGCCACTCCGGCGGCGGCGTGGACGCTGTCGTGGAACGTCTCATATTCGGGGTGCTGGGTCTTGATCATCCGGGTCTTGGAGACCGCGTGGGTCCAATCGACAAAGGCGCCCTTGAAGCCGTCGGGATTGGCTTGGCCGTTGGCATAGAACTCATACATCTGCTCCGGATTCATCCCCTTGTCCCAGGGCAGGTGGGGCTTGGCCGCCACTCCGTGATCCTTGGTTTCAAAGTAGTACTCGTTGTGGCACTGGGCGCAGACCAGGGAGCGCATCTCGTCCCGGGAGGCCTCCCGCCAGTCCTTACCCTGCCGGGCCAGGGCCTCGGATAGCGGCACGCTGGTGATTACCAGTTCCATCTTGTTCTCCGGGTCATGGCAGTTCTGACAACCAATGGAGTGTTTTTCGTAATCGAGTTGGGTCCGGTAGTCGTGAAAATTGGAGGACCAGAAGGCATCGCCGTGGGTTTTGAGCAGATCGGGGATGGCGGGGGTTTTGCAGTTCCAGCAGGTGGCGGGCAGGCCGGCCTGCTCGCTGTAGCGGTCCACCCGGTCGATATGCATAATGTCTTCCAGGGCGTTGGAGTGGCCCCGGGCCCGCTTATACTCGTAGCTGAAGGGATAGCCCAGCCAGAGGTTCTTCAGGTAGGGCTGGGCGTGCTTGTAGCCCACGGGCAGGGGGTTGATCCCGTCATGCTTGTTGTGGGGTACCGAGCCGGCATATTCGGTCATTTCGGTGGATTCGTTGTTTTTCAGGTAGGACTTGTACTGGGGCAGGTTTTTGAACCTGAGGTTGCCCTCCCCCAAGTCCTGGGCGGCCGACAGGGCCACCGTGACCGGCACCAGCAGGAGAGCCGCGGCGCTGATTGCGAACAGTTTTTTCTTCATCATGAACTCCCTCCTTTGTTTTGATAAGCACCATAAACCAACTCGGCGAATGGTGATGGTTGATTACTCGGTGGCCTCCTGCCTGCTCTCCCTTAGGTTAAGGCTGATGGCGTGGTTAACGCGTCTTGGCGGTGGCCCGGCGCCGCTCTTCGATCCCCTTGTTTGGGGGGCGCCCATGTAGGCCCGGTCCACCAGGAGGGGGTCAACTCGGCGTGGCATTGACCGCAGTTGCGTTGATCCACCGAAGTTACCGGTTTAACCGTCGCCTGGACCCCGGCGGCGGACAAAGCTCTTTCCCGGCGCTATCCTCTCTCTTTTGCCATGGTCATATTATTCGGTTTCGTCGTAAAGATGTGGTAAATATGGGGTAAATTACCTTTTCTGTGGGAACTTTTTACGTATTGCCATATAGATAGATATTGCTCCGGAACGCAATTCTTAATGCTTCAGCTTACACTCTGGTCTATCACTTGCTTTTGGTAAAAGTCAAATGACAAATAATTGCAAAGAAAAGAGGCAACAGCCGATGGGGTCGGCGGTCCTACACTTTGCCGGTCTGCGCGTCGATCCCCCCCTGCTGCTGGCCCCCATGGCCGGCCTGACCCACTCGGCCCTGCGGCGGCTGCTGCTGGAGCTGGGGGGGGTGGGGCTCTTGACCACCGAAATGCTGGCGGCTAAAAGGCTGCCCCACGATAATCCCCGCCTCTCTCCCTACCTGATTCGCCACGAGAGCGAGCGCCCCTTGGCCTATCAGTTGCTGCTGATTCGCCGGGAGGACGCGGCGCCGGCGGTGGAGACCCTGCACCGGCTGGGGGCCGAGGCCATCGATCTCAATCTGGGTTGTCCCGCTCCGGAGATTCGCCGTCTGGGCGGCGGCAGCCAGCTGATGGAGGAACCGGCCGCCGTCGGCCGCCTGGTGCGGGAGGTGCGGCGGCGCACCGGTTTGCCCCTCAGCGCCAAGATTCGCCTGGGGGAGGAGTTGGATGCCCGGCGGTTGCGGGATTTCTGTCTGATGCTGGAGGGGGAGGGGGTCGATCTGGTGACCGTGCATGCCCGGCTGCGTGGGGAGTCTTTTGGGCGCAAGCCCCGCTGGGAGTGGGTAGCCAAGGTTAAATCATGGCTTAAGATCCCGGTGGTGGCCAATGGCGGCATCTTTTCCGGGGCCGAGGCGGTCGAATGCCTGGCGGCGACCGGGGCCGACGGTTTGATGATTGGCCGGGCCGCCGCCACCCACCCCTGGATTTTCCGGGAAATTGCCGTCCATTTCGGTTGTCCGGCCCCCCCGGAGTTTGATCGGACCGCCCTTTACCTTCGTTTCATCGCCTTGCTGGAGGAGAGTTTCCCCCCCGAGCGCCGCCTGGGCCGCCTTAAGGAGTTCACCCACTACTACGCCCGCAATTATCGTTTCGGCCACTGGCTGGCCGCAAAGGTCCAGGCCAGTGGCACCATGGAGCAGGCCAGCGATCGCGTGGCCCAATTTTTTCGCCAGAACAGTCGGTAGTCCAGGCCGGAGGCAGGCGGGCCGGCAAAACGTGGCCTAGCCGCGGGGGCCGGATTGAGGGCCGCAAGCTGGGTTGTTGCCGGCGGTTTGCCAGGGAGTGCAGAGGTTGGCCGGGTCCTGATGGATGGTGATGTCGGCCCCGGGAAAGGCGCTTTCCAGCCGTCGCTCTATCCGGCGGCAGATGGCGTGGGCCTCAAACAGCGGCAGGTGGGCGGCCAAATCCAGGTGAAACTGGATGATCTTGGTCTGGCCCGACTGGCGGGTGCGCAGATCGTGAAAACCCAGTACCCGCCCTTCGGCCAGGGCGATCTCCCGGATCTGCCGTTTGATCTCTTCGGCCAGTTCCCGATCCATCAGGTGCTGGACCGCCTCATGGACGATTTTGCCGGCGCTGTACAGAATGTAGAGGGCGATCCCCAGGGCCAGCAGCGGATCGGCTCGCAACCAGCCCTGTTGGGCCAGCAGCAGGGCGGCGATGGTCACCAGGCTGGACAGGATGTCGGTGACATAATGGAGGGAGTCGGCCTTGATCGCCACCGAGCCGGTGCGGAGCACCACCCGCCGCTGGAAGATCACCAGGGCGATGGTCAGCGCCAGGGCGAAGATCATCACCCCCAGCCCGGCGTCCAGGTTCTCCAACTCACGTGGGTTGAGCAGCCGGTTGATGGTATAAATGGCCAGGAAAACGGCGCTGCCGGCGATGAATGAGGCCTGGGCCAGTCCGGCCAGCGATTCCGCTTTGCCATGGCCGAAGCGATGGTCCCGGTCCGCGCCCTTAAGGGAATAGCGGACGGCCAGCAGGTTGATGGCCGAGGCGGCCAGGTCCATCAGGGAGTCCACCAGCGAGGCCAGCAGGCTGGCCGCCCCGGTAAGGTGCCAGGCCACCAGCTTGACGGTGATCAGGGTCAGGGCGGTGGCCACCGAAGCGGCGGTCACCAGCTTCAGCAGCCGGATGTTTTCCTGGAGTTGTTCGCCGCTCATTCCTGCTTACCGGGCGGGTTGAAGTAGCCGAACTCCAGGTCGGGGAATTTTTGGCGCAGGGCCCGGTGCCAGGCGGCAATCCCCATGGCGGGGCCGGTGGGTTGAAAGTCGAGGGCGTCCAGATACCAGTCCATATCCATATTTAAATTGCGCAACTGGATAAAGTCGGGCCGGTGGCGGGCGATCAGTTCGCACAGAGCCGAAAACTCCGCCGGATCATCGGAAAAACCCGGCAGGACAAAGTAGTTCAGGGAGACGAACTTCCCGTCCCTCTTCATCAGGTCGATGGATTCCTTGACCTGGGTCAGGTTGAAATCCAGCGGCC
This sequence comes from Desulfurivibrio alkaliphilus, assembly GCA_011048585.1. Classification (GTDB taxonomy): domain Bacteria; phylum Desulfobacterota; class Desulfobulbia; order Desulfobulbales; family Desulfurivibrionaceae; genus Desulfurivibrio; species Desulfurivibrio alkaliphilus_A. The sequence goes on from DSDS01000174.1 coordinate 7,708, forward strand.
GGTAGTAACGCTGGTGGTATCGCTCCTGGGCGCTGTTGAGACTGATCCGGATGGCATCCAGGCCGGCGGCGCTCAAACGCTCCACCGCCTCCGGTCGTCCGGCATTGGTGTTGCAGTTGATCCGGCCCCGCCGGGTGCGGCGGCGGATACTGGTGATCGCCTCGGCGATCACCGCGGCCTGGAGCAGGGGCTCTCCTTCGCAACCCTGCCCGAAACTGACCACATGCCCGGTTTTTTCCAGATGGCTGGTCGCGATTTCGGCGATCTCCGCCGGAGTCGGCACGAAAGCGATCCGTTCCTGGGTGGAAGGGCAGCAGCCCGAGGGCTGGAGGGAGATGCAGCCCAGGCAGCGGGCGTTGCAGGAGGGCGATGTGGGCAGGGGGGCCTCCCAGCGATCCATGAAGTAGTTGACCGCCGCCGGGCAGCCGTAGGTGAGGGAGCATTTACCCAGATGCTGGATCAGGCGGTTGTTGGGTCGGGCCGCCAGCCGGCGCCGGGTTTGGCGGGCGATCTCCTGGGGGCGGTAACGGTTGGGTTCCTGGCGGCGATCACTGTCGCTGCGCCAGGCACAGACCCAGAACCTGCCCCGGTGCCAGCCCACCGCCGTGTAGGCGAAAAGGGGCAGGGCCGGGGCCTGATCATTGGCCTTGCGGTAGGCGGCCCAGAGGATGGAGGTGTGGGCCGGGGCCATAAAGGCGGCCACCGCTTGGGCCGGGGCCCCGGGCTGTTCGGGGTCCTCCTCCAGCAGCAGCGGCTCGCCGCTGACGGGGTCGAAGCCCACCGGGTGCCGATCGGGGAGGACAAAAAGTTCGCTGCCCGCCGGCAGCGGAATCAGGGTCTCCAGGGTGGGGAGCTTAAAATCCCGGCCGCTGCGGCCGGCCAGCAGGAGATCGGGCAGATCCTTGACCCGGCCAGCGGCATCGGCATAAACCAGGCTGGGAATTTTATGGGGCCGGGATGGGCGAGACATTTTAACGGTTTGGCTCCGGGGCTGGTCCCGTATGGCAGGAGCCGGCGGCAACTCCTGCCGGTAAGATTCAACGCTGTCGGTTCGAGGCCCGAATCAGAAGGGGACGTCGTCACCCATGGAGGGTTCGGGGAAGGGGGGCTCCTCGCCGGCCTGGGAGCCGTAACCGCCGCCACCGCCGCCTTTGGGCGAGAGCATCTTCATCTCCCGAGCCACAATTTCGGTGGTGTAGCGCTCCACCCCATCCTTGTCCTGCCACTTCCGGGTCTGGATGCGCCCCTCGATATAGACCCGGGACCCTTTGGAGAGGTATTCGCCGCAGATCTCCCCCAAGCGCTTGAAGGCCACAATCCGGTGCCATTCAGTCTGCTCCTCCTTGCTGCCGTCGGGTTTTTTCCAGGTTTCGCTGGTGGCGATCCGGAAGGAGGCGACGGCGTCGCCGCTTTGGGTGTAGCGGACCTCGGGGTCGGCCCCCAAGTTACCGATAAGAATAGCTTTGTTGATCATGATGACTCCTCGCTGGCTTGGTCGATGGAATTGATGGAAGATGCGGGCATTCTAAGAAAGGGCTGATCGACTGTCAACTTGTATAATCAATGCCGGCTCTGCCGCCACGTGGTGGGCCAAGGATAATATTTGACCCTCCCCCCTATCACTGGTAAATTGCCGCGAAATTCACCGTGCATAAGGAGGGAAGGGGATGCAGGAGAATAAAATTTCACTCCCGTTCGGGGTGTTCAGCCATGGCCGATGACGGGAAGCTGACAGCCCAGGGACCGCCGGCCGGTAAAGCGCTGCTGCGGGCCATTCCCAAAGTGGATGAGGTCCTGGCCTGGTTGGCTGGAGAAACGGCCCCCTTGCTGCTGGTCAAAGGGGAGGTGCGGCGGGTGCTGGAGGAGTTCCGCGGTCGGCTTTTGGCCGGAGAGGCGGTGGAACCCGGAGAACTGAAACGGGATTGTCTGCTTCCCTTGCTGCAGGAGCGGATCGCCCGACGGACGCGGAACAATTTCCGGCCGGTGATCAACGCCACCGGGGTGGTGGTCCATACCAATCTGGGGCGCTCGCTGCTGCCCGCCGGGGCCATGGCCCAACTGACGGCGGTGGCCGGCAGCTATTCCAACCTGGAGTTTGATCTGACCACCGGCAAGCGGGGCAGCCGTTACAGTCTGGTGGAAGAGCTGCTCTGCGAACTGACCGGGGCCGAAGCGGCCCTGGTGGTCAACAACAATGCCGCCGCGGTGCTGCTGGTGCTGGAAACCCTGGCGGCCGGGCGTGAGGTTATCGTCTCCCGGGGGCAGCTGGTGGAGATCGGCGGCTCCTTTCGCATCCCCGACGTGATGGCCCGCAGCGGCGCCCGGCTGGTGGAGGTTGGGGCCACCAACCGCACCCATCTCCGCGATTATCAGCAGGCCATCGGGGAGCAGACCGCCCTGCTGCTCAAGGTGCATACCAGCAACTACCGGCAGATCGGCTTCACCTCCGAGGTGGGGGCCGAAGAGCTGGTGGACCTGGCCGCCGAGCACGGTCTGCCGGTGATGGAGGATCTGGGCAGCGGTTCCCTGGTTGATTTCTCCCGTTTCGGATTGGCGAAGGAGCCCACGGTGCAGGAGGTGTTGCGGGCCGGGGTTGACGTGGTTACCTTCAGCGGCGATAAACTGCTGGGCGGACCCCAGGCCGGTCTGATTCTGGGCAAGCGGGAGCTTGTTGACCGGGTCAAGAAAAATCCCCTCAACCGGGCCCTGCGAATCGACAAGTTCACCCTGGCCGCCCTGGAGTCGGTGTTGCGCCTCTACTACGACGAGGAGCGGGCCCGGGCCGAGATTCCCACCCTGCGGATGCTGACCACCCCCCTGGCCGAGATCAAGCGGCGGGCCCAGCGCCTGCGCCGCCTGCTGGGCCGGGAGGCGGCGGAGCGCTATCAGCTGGAGTTGTTGGCCATCGATTCCCGGGTGGGGGGCGGGGCCCTGCCGGAGATGGCCCTGCCCAGTTGCGCCGTGGCCTTGAATCCCCGCGCCATTACCTTGGGTGGCCTGGAGAGGGCCCTGCGGGCCGCCACTCCACCGGTGATCGGCCGGATCGAAAACGAGCGGTTCCTGCTGGATCTGCGGACCGTGGCCGACCAGGAACTCTCCAGCTTGGCCACAGTTCTGCGGAATGTTTTGCCCAAGGAAGACGATTTATGAGTTTACCCCTGTTTGCCCCCGGTCACCAGCGGGGGCTTGATCCCGTTACCGGACTGCCCGATGGGGCGGCCCTGGCCGACTTTCTTGCCGATACCGGTTCCGAACCCGCCGCTCGACCGCCGGGCTCGGATTTTCTGCTCCTGCTTGAACTCTATCCCCAGGCCCGCGACGCCCAACGGAGCCTGGCCGCCATTCAACGCTCCGGGGCCTATCTCCAGGCGCTGTTCGGCTCGGCTTCGCAACTCTACTCCTTGGGGTTAGGTGTCTTTGC
>DSDS01000064.1 GCA_011048585.1 Desulfurivibrio alkaliphilus
GCGGTGGTCCGGATTCGGGATACCGGGGCGGGGATGGCCTCCTCCCAGGTGGAAAGGGTGCGTGATCCCTTCTTCACCACCAAGACCTACGGCACCGGCATGGGGCTGACCCTGGTGGAAAAGATCGTGGAGGCCCACGGGGGCAAGTTTGTCCTCCATACCGCCAAAACCGGCGGCATGGAAGCCACGGTTAAAGTTCCCCTCCAATGATCAAGATCGGCGGCCAGATCCCGACCCCCAGGCCGGCGGGCGGCCGTGGCGACGGGGGTGGCCCGGCGGCGGTTAAGCCGGCGGGGCCGCCGGTTTCCTTGGAGCAGGGAGCGCTGTTGCGGGGGAGGGTGGTGAGCTCAGGGGCCGATGGCCGACTGGTGCTGGATCTGGCCGGCCAAAGGATCGAGGCCCGCAGCATGGTGCCCTTGTCCCCCGGCCGCGAGTTCTGGTTCGAGGTGCGCCAGGGCGGCCAGGAACCCCGTTTGGCCCTGGCCGACAAGCAGGGGGCGGCCCATCGCTTCCTGCAGCAGGCTTCCGGTGGGCTGCAAGAGCTGAACCGCCTGGGGGCTTTATTGTCCCTGCTGGGCCGAGTGTTGCCGGCTGCCGGCTCCGCCACCCCATCCCCCCCTGTCGGGACCGTCGCCGGCGAGGGTGATCCGGCCGCGCTCTTGTCCCGGCTGGTTTTGGGTCCCGAGCCGGAACCGGAAAAAATTGTCCGCCTGCTGACCATGCTGCGGGGAGGGGAGAGCGCCCTCGGCACCCGTGGGCCGTTGCCCAACCTGGCGGGCCGGTTGCAGGCCCTGGTCGCCGCGGCTGGTTCCCCGCCGCCGCCCGCTTTGCCGGAAGGCGACGATTCGGCCCCGGCCGCCTCGCTGCGGGAGGCCCTGACCGGACTGGCCCGGGCCGGTGGGGTGTTGGAGGCGCTGGTCACCATGAACGAGCAGCCCCCTCCACCCGGTCAGGCCCCTTTCTGGCTGCTGCCCTGTTTTTTCGCCCTCGATGCCGGAGCCGGCAGTTGGTTGCTCAGTCGGGGTGAGGCCGGCGAAGAGGGCGAGGAGTCATCCTCCCTGGTCTTTTTTCTGGAGATGAGCCGGCTGGGGGAGTTGCAGCTCCAGGTGCGGGTGCGCCGGGAACGGTTGGAGGGGGATTTTTTTCTGGCCGACCCCGAGGCCGCCCGTTTTCTGCGGGGGCGCCTGGGGGAGTTGCGGGAACGGTTGGCCGCTTTGGGCTATCAGTCGGTTTTGCGCTGCCGGGTGGGGGCCAAGCCGCTGTTGCCGGCGCTGAAGGCGGCCCTGGAAAAGGCGGCCGGTTCCGCCTCCCTCCGGCTCATCGATATCAAGGCCTGAAATGAAAAAAGGGGTTAGCCTTTTACGGCTAACCCCTTTTCATATGGTGGCGTCCCCAACCGGATTTGAACCGGTGTTGCCGGCGTGAAAGGCCGGTGTCCTGGACCTGACTAGACGATGGGGACAAAAAATGGTGCCTGGCTCGAATGGTGGGTCGTGTTGGATTCGAACCAACGACTCTCTGCTTAAAAGGCAGATACTCTACCGACTGAGTTAACGACCCCCTTGCAAAGAGGGCCTTTTTTACAACAGCGAGACCCGGCTGTCAAGCCCAAGCTTGTCGCTGACCCTGTTTTTTCTGGCCAAAGCCGGCCGGGAAAGTGCTTGTCGGTCGCCGGGTGGTCTGCTATTGTCTGCCGTGGTCCGCAGGACCGACTTTTCACTTTATATCATAAACGGGAAAATATTCATGGGACTTTTAGCACGCTCCGCCGGCTTTGTCCGTTACGCGGTGGAGGGGCCGCTGCCGGAAAATTTCTGGGATTTCGCCGCCGAGCGGATCGCCGCCCACAGCTTTCGCGATATCGATGAAACTTACGATGAACGCTCCGCCGGCTGGGTCTCGGTGGCCAGCATGTTTGACAGCAATTTCAGCCGGGCCCCCTACGCGGTGGGCGATCACCTGGTTCTGAGCCTGCGGATCGATGAACGCAAGGTGGCGGCCAAGATTTTGCGCAAGTTCTGCCTCAAGGAGGAGGAGCGGCTCAAGGTTTTGCGCCAGGTGCCCAAACTGAGCCGGGCCCAGCGGATGGAGATCAAGGAGAATATCGAGCTGAAGCTGCTCAAGCAGGCCCTGCCGGCCCCGGCGGTTTATGACCTCTGCTGGAACCTGGCCGCCGGCACCATCCTCTTTTTCTCCACCAACCAGAAGGCCCAGGAGAGTTTCGAGGAGCTCTTCCGGCAAACCTTCGACCTCGGCGTGATGCTCCAGGTGCCCTATCTGGTCGCCGAGCACCTGCTGCCCGCCGAGCGCCATTCAGCCCTGGCCGATCTGAGCCCGGCGATTTTCGTCTAAGGAGGCCCGGCGGTGGATCTGGTTGACCTGATTGAAGAGAAGCATTTCCTGGGCCAGGAGTTCCTGACCTGGCTCTGGTACAAGAGTGAAGAGCGGGGCGGAGCGGTGCTGGTGCCGGAGATCGGCCAGGATATCCTGGTGGTCTTTGAAAAGCATATGCTGTTGGAGTTCGGCGAGGGCGAGACCCGGGAAAACGTGGTCTGCCGGGGTTTGATGACCGAACTGCGGGAGGCCCGGGCCGGCCTGGCCCTGGGCAAAAAACCGGAGCAGGCCCGGATCAGGATCCAGCGGGACGATCATGAGTGGAGCCTGACCTTGAAAGCCCGGATCTTCGAGTTCCAGAATGTCCGGCTGCCCAAGACCGAGATCGGGGCGGAGGGGGCGGCCAACGATGGCGATCCCCTGGCCGCCGAGGGGCTGCTGCTGGACCAGATCGGGCTGTTCGAGACGGCGGTGCGCACCGTCGATCAACTCTTCCGGATGTTCCTGGAACTCCGCTGCGGCACCGGGTGGCCGGAAGAGTTGGGCCGAATCCAGGCCTGGGTTCGCAAGTTTAAATAGGCGAGGGAGCAGATGGAGTTTGAAACCGTCATCGGGTTGGAAGTACACGCCCAGCTGAAAACCAGAAGCAAGATTTTCTGCGGCTGCAGCACCGAGTTCGGCCGCCCCCCCAACAGCAACACCTGCCCGGTCTGCCTTGGTCTGCCGGGGGTGTTGCCGGTGCTCAACCGGCGGGTGGTGGAGTTCGCCATCAAGCTGGCGATCGCCACCGGCTGCCGCATCAATCAGCGCAACATTTTCGCCCGCAAAAACTACTTCTATCCCGATCTGCCCAAGGGCTACCAGATCTCCCAGTTTGATCTGCCCATCGCCGAATATGGCCGCCTGACCATTGATCTCGACGACAAGACCCGGGAGATCGGGATCACCCGGATCCATATGGAGGAGGACGCCGGCAAGTTGATTCACGACGAGCGCGAGCCGAAAAGCTATGTCGATCTCAACCGCGCCGGTACCCCCCTGTTGGAGATCGTCAGCGAGCCCGATATCCGCTCTCCCGAGGAGGCCGCCGCCTACCTGCGCAAGCTCCATGCCATTGTCCGCTACCTCGATATCTGCGACGGCAACATGCAGGAGGGCAGCTTCCGCTGCGACGCCAACATCTCCCTGCGGCCCAAGGGGGAGAGCAAGTTGGGCACTCGCACCGAACTGAAAAACATGAACTCCTTCCGCAACGTCCAGCGGGCCCTGGAGTACGAGGAGCGCCGCCAGCGGGATCTGCTGCTGGACGGCGAGGAGGTGGTGCAGGCCACCCTGCTCTGGGACGCCGACAAGGGGATCAGTCTGCCCATGCGCTCCAAGGAGGAGGCCCACGATTACCGCTATTTCCCCGACCCCGATCTGGTGCCGGTGGTGATTGCCGATGAGTGGATCGCGGCAATCAAGGCCGGGCTGCCCGAGCTGCCCCTGGCTAAAAAAACCCGTTTTGTCAATGAGCTGGGGTTGCCGGAGTATGATGCCGAGGTGCTCACCGCCAGCCGTGAGCTGGCCGATTACTTTGAGGACGCTTTAGCGCTCTATCCCGGGGCCAAGAGGTTGAGCAACTGGATCATGACCGAGCTGATGCGGGTGCTGAAGGGGGAGGAGGGGATCGATCTCGCCGGTTGCCCGGTCACTCCCGCCAACCTGGCCCGGCTGCTGACCATGGTCGATGAAGGGACGATCAGCGGCAAGATCGCCAAGACCGTTTTCGAGGAGATGATGGCCTCCGGGGCCGATCCGGAGACGGTGGTCAGGGAGAAAAATCTGCTCCAGGTCAGCGATGCCGGTGAGTTGACCGCCATCGTGCGGAAGATCATCGCCGATAATCCCGAGCAGGCTGAACAGTTTCGGGCCGGCAAGGGCAAGGTGCTGGGCTTTTTCGTCGGCCGGTTGATGAAGGAGACCAAGGGCAAGGCCAATCCCCAACTGGCCAACCAACTGTTCACCGACGAGCTGCAAAAGGGGTAGCCGGGGTTACTTCGCGGGCAGGAAGGCATGGAGCAGGAGGCGCGGCATAAGGGGGAGGGGCACCGGCAGCGGCTGCGGGACCGCTTTTTAAGCCACGGAGCCGAGGGGCTGACCGACAGCGACATGCTGGAGCTGCTGCTGACCATGGGCACTCCCCGGCGGGATTGCAAGGAGCTGGCCCGGGCATTGCTGGCCCGCTTCGACGGCTCCCTGAGCCGGGTTTTGGATGCCGGGCAGCCGGAACTGGAGCAGGTGCGGGGGGTGGGGCCGAAAAACACCTTCGCCCTCCATTTTGTCCAGGCGGTGGCCCGCCGCTATCTACGCGAGCGGCTTAAGGGGCGGGAGTATCTCCGCTCCAGCCGGGAGGTGGGCGATTACCTGATTCATGCCCTGCGGGGGCTGAGCCGGGAGACCCTGGTGGCGATCCTGCTGGACGCCTCCTACGGCATTCTGGCCCTGGAGGAGGTGGCGGTGGGCACCCTGACCGCCGCCTCGGTCCACCCCCGGGAGGTGGTGACCCTGGCCATCAAGCACCGGGCCGCCGCCGTGATCCTGGCCCATAACCACCCCTCCGGCAACACCCAACCCTCGGCCCAGGACCGCCGTCTGACCCGCCATCTTTTCCTGGCCCTGGCCTTCAGCGAAATCCAGTTGCTCGACCACTGCATTATCGGGGCCGATCAGCGGCCTTACAGTTTTGCCGATCACGGTCTGATGGAAGAGATCCGCCAAGCATGCCAACCGATCCTCCAGGGCTGACCACCCTGCCCGGAATTTACGTTCATATCCCCTTCTGCCTCAGCAAATGCGACTACTGCGCCTTTGTCTCCCTGCCCTGCCGCCGGCCGCCCGGTTCCTATCTCCAGGCGGTGCTGCGCCAGGCCCGGCAGCTGGCCGAGCTGACCTGGAGCCGGGAGCAGGTTTTCGGTTCCCTCTTTATCGGCGGCGGCACTCCCACCATCTACCCGCCCGAGCAGTTGGCGGCGCTGCTGGGCGAGCTGGGCGGCCTTTTTCGCCTGGAGGCGGATGCGGAGATCACCGTTGAAAGCAATCCCAACACCCTGAGCCTGGAGGGGTTGCAGCAGTTGCGCCGGGCCGGGGTCAACCGGCTCAGTATCGGAGTGCAGAGTTTCGATGACCAGCTGCTGCGGGCCGTGGGCCGGGGCCATGATCGGGCCACGGCCCTGGCTGCCATCGCCCGGGTCCGGCAGGCCGGCTTTGAAAACTTCAACCTGGATCTGATCTACGGCCTGCCCGGCCAGAGTGCCGAGCAATTCAGGGCCGATCTGGCCACGGCCCTGGAAGCCGAGCCCACCCATCTGGCCCTCTATCAGTTGACGCCGGAGGAGGGAACCCCCCTGGCCGCGCGCCTGGCCGCCGGGGAGCAGACCCTGCCCGATGACGATCAGTGCGCGACCATGGAGGAATCGGCCCGAAAGCTGCTGGGGGCCATGGTTTACGAGCAGTATGAGATTTCCAATTACTGCCAGCCCGGCTACCAGTGCCGTCACAACCTGAACTACTGGCGGAACGGCTCCTATCTCGGTCTGGGGGCGGCGGCCTTCTCCTGCCTTGACGGCTTGCGGATCGGCAACGTCCGGGGGCCTGGTCTTTATCGCCGCCTGCTGGCCGCCGGCCAGGCCCCCTACGCCACCGCCGAGGCCCTGGGCCGGGAAGCGGCCTTTCGAGAGACGGTGATCATGGGGCTGCGGCTGAGTAGGGGGGTGGAGATCGCCGAGCTGGAAAGGCGCTTTGCTTTGACGCCGCAAGCCTATTATGGAACAATGCTGACGCGGCTGCTCGATCTGGGGCTGCTGACCCTGGAAGAGGGCCGCCTGGCCCTGAGTGAACGGGCCTTTCCCCTGGCCAATCAAGTCCTCTCCCAACTGGTTTAGGTGACCGGAAAAATGGCGAAAAAGAAGATCAGCTACCTCTGCTCCGCCTGTGGCGAGGCGACCAACAAATGGGCCGGCCAGTGCCCGGCCTGCGGGGCCTGGAATACCCTGGAAGAGGGGAGCCGGCCCGCCGCCCCCGCCGCGGATAGCCGCCTGGGGGGCTACAGCGGGGCGGTGATGCCGGTGCAGGAGCTCGGGGCGGTGGAGCTGGCCGAAACGCCCCGGATCGGGACCGGCCTGGCCGAGTTGGACCGGGTGCTGGGGGGCGGCCTGGTGGCCGGTTCGGTGGTCCTGGTGGGCGGCGATCCCGGGGTGGGCAAGAGTACCGCCCTGCTACAGGTGGGCAGCAACCTGGCCGAGCGGCATAAGGTGTTGTACGTCTCCGGCGAGGAGTCTCCCCGCCAGATCGCCATGAGTTCCCGCCGCCTGGGGCTGGCCGATAACGGTATGCTGCTGCTGGCCGAAACGGTGATCGAAAATATTCTGGCCACCGCCGCCGAGGTCAAGCCCCGGGTCCTGGTGATCGACTCCATCCAGACCATGCAGGTGGGCGCCCTGGCCTCGGCCCCGGGCAGCGTTTCCCAGGTGCGGGAATCCGCCGCCCTGCTCACCCGCATGGCCAAGCAGAGCGGCACCGCCGTTTTTCTGGTGGGCCATGTCACCAAGTCCGGCAACCTGGCCGGGCCCCGAGTGCTGGAACATATGATCGACGTGGTCTGCTATTTCGAGGGTAACCTGGACAGCCGCTACCGTTTGCTGCGGGCGGTGAAGAACCGGTTCGGGGCGGTCAACGAGCTGGGGGTCTTCGCCATGACCGACCGGGGGCTCAAGGAGGTCAGCAACCCTTCGGCCATCTTCCTCTCCCGCGAGGGTGAGCCGGCCCCGGGCAGCCTGGTCACCGTCCTCTGGGAAGGGAGCCGGCCCCTGCTGGTGGAGCTGCAGGCCCTGGTTGACCAGAGTCGGGCCGAAATTCCCAAGCGGCTGGCGGTGGGGCTGGAAAACAATCGCCTGGGCCTGCTGCTGGCGGTGCTGCATCGGCATGGCCGGCTGGCCACCTATGATCGCGACGTTTTCGTCAACGTGGTGGGCGGGGTACGGGTCAATGAGACCGCCGCCGATCTGGGCCTGCTGCTGGCGGTGGCCTCCAGCCTGGCCAATCGGACCCTGCCCCGGGACCTGGTGGTTTTCGGCGAGGTGGGGCTGGCCGGCGAGGTGCGGCCGGTGCTCAACGGTCAGGAGCGTTTGCGCGAGGCGGCCAAGCACGGCTTCAAGCGGGCGATCATCCCCAAGGCCAACGCCCCCCGGGAGCCGATCAAGGGGTTGCAGGTGACGGCGGTGGCTAAATTGGCCGAAGCACTGGAGACGTTGACATAAGGGCGGGAGAATGGTAGATAGTTCTCCTTGCTTGGAGGAGTGGCCGAGTGGTTTAAGGCGGCGGTCTTGAAAACCGTTGTACGAAAGTACCGTGGGTTCGAATCCTACCTCCTCCGCCACAGAAAACACGCTTCCTATCAAGTTGCGGAGAGATGACCGAGCTGGCCGATGGTGCTCGCCTGCTAAGCGAGTGTAGGGTCAAAAACTCTACCGAGGGTTCGAATCCCTCTCTCTCCGCCATTTTTTTCTGCCTTTTTCCCGCCTCGGTTGTCACCTCCCCCTTTTTTTGGTTTCGTCATCGCAAATCCTGATGTCATGACCAATCTTCTATCGCTCTTTCCTATTTGCCTGGCGTTGCGAAAAGCAGCAGAATAGGGGCCGGTTCAATTTCAGCCTAATTCAGCCCAGGAGCGGTTTGATGTCGCATGAACTCGATTGCCGGGGTTTGGCCTGTCCCGGCCCGGTAACCCAAATTAAGGATCTGCTGGCCGCAGAGCGACCCGCCCGCCTGGTCGTCACGGTGGATAACCAGGCGGCCCGGGAGAATGTCAGCCGTTTTCTGCACTATCACCACTATCAGGTCGAGGTCGAGGAGCAGGGCGATCTCTTCCGGATCACTGGCACCGCCGGGGCCGCCGAGGGGGAGGCGGCCTGCGAGCTCATGCCCGAGGCTGAGCTGCGCCCCGATTCCGGGCCGAGAAAGATCATGGTTCTGGTGGCCAGCGACCGGCTGGGGCACGGCGATGATGATCTGGGGGCGGAATTGCTGCTCAGCTTTCTCAAGACCTTAAAGGAGATGGGGCCCGATCTCTGGCGCCTGGTGCTGGTTAACGCCGGAGTGACCCTGACCGTGAAGGGGGCCGCCGCCCTGCCCGCCCTCCAGGAACTGGCTGCCGAGGGGGTCCATATCATGGTGTGCGGCACCTGTCTGAGCCACTTTCAGTTGCTTGAGAAAAAAGAGGTGGGCGAGACCACCAACATGCTGGATATCGTCACCGCCATGCAACTTGCCGATTCGGTCATCAATGTTTGATCTCTGGCAGGTGGCGCCTCTCCCTTTCAGCACGCGTAAGAGCCGCACAGAATATCCAATTTCCTTGATCGTGCGGACACCTATAAGGAGATGGTTCATGGTTGGCTCGGCATACCCCACCGGGGTCATCCCCTTTTGCCATTCCGCCTTTCGACAACTAACTTCTGGCATTTTTTGCAATACACCTTGTTGTCGAAAATGTGCTTGTAACTCCAACAATATTCAGCCACCACGGTGGAAACAGCACTTCGACATTCCCAACAGTAATATGGCTTTCTTTCTCTCGAAACGGGCTTTGACCTCTCCGTACTTCTGATTCGGGGTAGATCAACCCCAAATCGCTTGGCATAATCCATTTTGATGGGTCGATGCAGTGAGGCGATTTTTTCGGCGACATCCCGGAGTGTTGAGCTGCCGCAAATTTTAGTGATCGTGGTAAAATTGGTGATCGGGTTCATTTTGTCCACCACCTGATCGATGGTGGTACGCAGGACATCGGCTTTGATGACCATGCTGGTGTCGAATTTTTCTTTCTCTGGTCTGATGATACGGGATTTGGCCGACATCAGGATGTAACTACGAAAACATGGTCGAATACTAATTCCCAGCCTTTTGGGCATGATGTCGTGGGTGTTCAGGCAATTCTTCAACACCCTTATATGCCGTCTGTTTTGCTCTATCGGCGAAGGGATGGCATGATAGCTTTTGTTGTAATAGGCCAGAAATTCTCCATTGTCTCCGATCTTCACGCCATCGGCAAAATTCTTTGACTCAAGCACATAGATATCGAACATTCGATTAATCAGGAGATGGTCAATCTGGGCAACCAGACCATTGTCTTCAAGCCGCAGGTCATGGATGACGGCCCAATTTTCTGAATTGCCAAAATCGAAGTTGATCAGGTAGGCGGCATCCTTCTCGCCCTTTTGCCCTTTTCGTAAAGCGGCAAGCTCTCTCTCGACCAAAGCACGTTTTTCGCTAGAAAGATTCTGCTGCAGAATTCCCTCAAGCTCTTTTACGGCGCTTTCACACGAATCTTTTTCTTTGATAATCATCTTTTTGAATCCCGTCTGCGTAAGTTTCACCAATTCGTTTTTCCCAGCCTCTGCCTGCGAAATCCGGCGGGCATGGCGGGGATCACCTTCGACATCACCTCCAGCCCGACCTTCATCCCATTTCCCACAGCAGGGAAAGCGGGACGGCGGCCAGGCCATCGCCAAAAGGTGCCGGCGATTCCCCGTCGTAGAGAAGGACCCCGGCGGTAAAACGATTCCCGGCGGCATCCTTCAGTTTGCGCAATCCCCTGAAGTCCGCCGCCGTCACCGTGGCCGCCGCCTTGATCTCGATGCCGGCGATCCGGCCGCCCTGTTCCAGCACCACGTCCACCTCCGCGCCATCCTTGTCGCGGAAATGATGGAAGAGTACCGGTTGCTCCTGCCAACCGGCCTGCCGACGCAATTCCTGGCAAATGAAGGTCTCCAGCAATTGTCCGAACAGGGCGCGGTCCTGCCACAAGGCGCCGGCGTCCACCCCCAGCAGGGCACAGGCCAGTCCGGTGTCGCCTAGGTGGAGCTTGGGGGTTTTGATCAGGCGGCTCAACCGGTTGTTGTGCCAGGGCGGCAGTTCTTCCAGGAGAAAGAGCCGCTCAAGAAGAGTGATGTAGTCGCGAATGGTCGGCCGGCTCAACTGGAACGGCGCGGCCAGATCGGCCACATTGAGCAGTCTGGCGGTTTGCCCGGCCGCCAGCGTCAGCAGACGGGGTAAGGCATCAAGGGTGCTGATGCGGGAGATGTCGCGGACATCGCGCTGGACCAGGGAGTCGGCATAATCCCGATACCAGGCGGCCCGCCGTCGCGGCTTGGCGCGGGCCAGCGCCACCGGGTATCCGCCGGCCGCCACCCGTTCCGCCAGATCCTGCCCCAGCCGACGGCCGGCGCCCGGTTTGAGGCCGGCGCCGAACAGAGCAGGCAGAAAGCCTGACGGTCGGCCGGCCAGTTCCGCCTGGGCCAGGGGATGCAGGCGCAGGATTTCCATCCTGCCGGCCAGGGAATCCGCCAATCTGGACACCAGCAGCACATTTGCCGAGCCCGTCAGGATGAAGCGTCCCGGCTGGCGGTCGCGGTCCACTGCCGCCTTGATCGAGGTGAACAGCTCCGGCACCCGCTGTACTTCGTCCAGGATCACCTTGCCCGGAAGGTCGGCGACAAAGCCGACCGGGTCGGCCTGGGCCGAGGCGCGCTGGACATCGTCGTCGAAATTGAGGTACGCATATCCGGCCGTGTCACCGATCTGGCGCGCCAGAGTGGTTTTGCCGCATTGGCGCGGCCCGTGAAGCAGCACCACCGGGGTGTCTGCCAGGGCCTCGAGCAGACGCGGGACCAGGAAGCGGGGATGGAGGGGGGGATCGCTCATGCGTCCAATTGTAACAATATCATCGGCCAAATGAAAGGTTTATA
>DSDS01000083.1 GCA_011048585.1 Desulfurivibrio alkaliphilus
GGCCGGGCTTCAAAAACCACTGATTTGGCCCGGTAGGGACCTCCCTCCATGGTCCGGGTGGTATTGGCATTGGCCAGATTCATGGCCGCGACGTTAAGCCGGCCGCGCTCGGCCTTCAGGGCCGAACCGCTGATCTGCATGGCTGTCAAAATATCCATGGCTTACTTGCCTCCTTCGTCAATTACATGACGCAAGCTTTCAAATTTTTTGGCGATCAACTTGCTGGTGACCTGGTACATCAGTTGATTTTCCGAAAGCTTGAGCATCTCTTCATCCAGGTCCACCGGCCGCTCTTCATGCCTGAACTGGCTGACCCGAGCCGCCTCCACCGGGTCGACGGTGAGATGGCCTTTATGGGTGCGAGCCAACTCCCCCTGGCCGTTGATCACCCGCTGCATCACCAGTTCAAAGGGAAAATCCTGCACCTTGTAGCCAGGGGTCTCCAGGTTGGCGATATTGGACTGAATCAACCCTTGGCGCTGGTTGCGGACATTGAGGGCCTGGTGCATCACCTCAATGGAACCACCGAACAATTTGTCTATGGGCATGGGCTCCTCCTGTTGCCGGGTTTAAACGCTCGCCCATTTTCCATGCAAACATGGTGCCAACCTCAGAGAGTTCCCTGACTGCGGTACTCATGAAGCTTGTTGCGCAGGGTGCGGACACTGATCCCCAACATTTTGGCGGCATGGGTCCGGTTGTCATCGGTTTTGCGCAGGGCCTGAAGAATCATCTGGCGCTCAACCTCCCGCAAACTCTGACCGGTCAAGTCCGGCCCGCCATCGAGGCCGGAACCGGTCTCCCCCGAGACCGGTGGGGTGGAGGAGCGGGGCTCGGAGGATGCCGATCCCGGCGCCGGGGCGGCGGCAAAATCGGGTGGCGGCTCCTCATCCCAGAAGTCCCAAGGCTCCAAAAACTCACCGCCACTGAGCAACACCGCCCGCTCCACCAGATTTTCCATCTCCCGCACGTTCCCCGGCCATTGATACTCAAGAAAGCGTCGTCGAGCCCGCTCCGAGATCTTTTTGACCGGCTTGCGGTAGCGGGCGGTGTATTTTGCCACGAAGAAATTAGCCAGCAGAGGGATATCCTCCGGCCGCTCCCGCAGGGCCGGCAACCGGATGGGGATCACGTTGAGCCGGTAGAAGAGATCCTCCCTAAACTCCCCGACCTTAACCGCTTCAGCCAGATCCCGGTTGGTGGTGGCCAGCACATGCACATCCACCCGCACCGGCTCCTTGCCCCCCAGGCGATCCACCTCCTCCTCCTGGAGAACCCGCAGCAGCTTGGCCTGCAGGTGGAGAGGGATCTCACCGATCTCATCCAGAAGCAGGGTCCCCCCGCTGGCCAGTTCGAACTTCCCCTTCTTGGCCATCACCGCCCCGGTGAACGCCCCCTTTTCATGGCCGAAAAGTTCACTCTCCAGCAAACCTTCGGGCAGGGCCGCGCAGTTGAGGGCCACAAAAGGGCCGGCCTTGCGGTCGCTGACCTGGTGGATAAAGCGGGCGAACACCTCCTTGCCGGTTCCCGATTCCCCCAGAACCAGCACCGTGGCCTTACTGGAAGCCACCGCCCGGGCCCGCTCCAGCAGCCGGAGAAACTGGGGGTCCTGGCCGATCATCTGCCGCTCGCCGCCGCCGGCCTGGTTCGGGCCGGGCCCGGGAACCTTCGCCTCCCCGATTCCGCCGGCGCGGGGCGCGGAGGTGGGTGCGGCAGAGCGCTCCCGCAAAACCTTTTTCACGGTCTCCTCGATCACCTCCACCGGAAAGGGCTTGAGGATATAATCAACGGCCCCCCGTTTCATCGCCTCCACCGCCGTCTCCACCGTGGCGTAGCCGGTGATGATCACCACCGGCAGGGCCGGATGCAGCTCCTTGATCCGGCGCAGCATCTCGATGCCGTCCATCTCCGGCATCCGAATGTCGGTGATCACCAGGTCCGGTTCGGCCTTGGCCAGCAGATCCAGGGCCATTCGCCCGTTTTCCGCCACCGTCACTTCGTACCCCCCCCGGCTCAAGGCCTCGTAGAGGGCAACCCGCATGTTCTGTTCGTCATCAACAACCAGTATCTTTCGGACCATATTCCGTATCCCGTTTTACCTGCCTTAACCATCAGTAGGGCAAAAGGACCGTAAAAACCGAACCGGCCCCCGGTTCACTATCCACCCGAATAAACCCCCGGTGACTCTCGACAATATGATGGACGATGGCCAGTCCCAGACCCTTGCCCCCCTTCTTGGTGGTAAAGAAGGGGTCGAAAATTTTATCGCGATCGGCAGCGGCGATCCCCCGGCCCCGGTCCAACAGGCGAACCTCCAACATGGCCGGTCTCTCCCGACCGGCTTCCAGGCTGCGGGTGGACAGTTCCACCGTTCCCGGCCCCTCCATGCTTTCCAGGGCATTCATGCCGAGGTTGAGCATCATCTGTTCCAACAGGCCGGGATCAGCCCCAATATCATCCAGCCGATGATTATAAGTGGTCAGAAAATCGATCCCGGCGGCCTCCCCCAAGGGGGCCAGGGAAGCCCAAACTCGCTCCAGCCAGGAGCGGATAGCCACCCCTCGCTTTTCCGGCCGGGGCTGCGCGGCGAAGGTCAGGGTGTTGTCCAGCAGGTGGTTCATGGTCCTGATGGCGGCCAGCATCCTATTGGTAAGTCGTTGATAATCTGGGTCATCCCCCAGATCACGACGCAGCATTGAAGCATAAAGCTCCAACCCCCCCAAGGGGTTGCGCAACTCCTGGCTCAAGGAAACCGCCATATCCTGAATGGCGGCAAAGCGGCGGCAACGGTCGAGGTGAGGTTCAACCATGGCCGGGTAGGTTACATCTTCCAGGGAGAGGAAAAAGCCGCCCACATCGAAGAAGGGACTCTGCAGTTCGTTGCGGGCAATCAGCAGATAACGGTGACCAGCCTCACCGGGAGTGGCCTGATCCACCATCATTTTGCCGCCGGCCCGGCTCAAGGGAAGCATGGCGGCGGCCTCCAGCCCCAGGGTCCGGCCCAGCAAATCCCAACAGGAGCGCCCCTGAATCGAAGACCCGGCAAAGCCCAGCAGGGTGGCAGCCTGGCGATTGGCGGCCAACAGCTGCCCCTGGCGGTCGGCCAGCAACAGGCCACCGGGAATGCTTTCGATCATCGCGAAGAAAAATTCCCGCAGCTGATCGGGTTTATCGAAGGATAACAAGGTCATTTCAGCCGGCGACTATTGAGTGAAGAGGCTGCGCACTCCCTCCGTGGCCTCCACGATATCCAACTGATTAAGCTGCTGACGGGCCATTTTGCCCAGCAGCTGATCCGGGCCAGCGGCGGCGGCCAGGTGCCGACGGGCTTCGTCGCGAGCCTGTTGATCACCCTTTGCCAGCAAAGCTCCCAATTGAAAGCTGATGACCTGAAAATCCTCCCCCTCCCGGGGCAGGCCCTCGGCCAGGCCGGCGCCGTAAACCGCCCGGGCCTGGGCCTCCAGGCCCTGACGTCGCAGACCCTCCCCGACCCGGCGATACCAGGCCTGGGCCAACTCGGATCCCAGCCAACCCTCCTCCAGACCGCGGGCCAGCACCGGGGGCATCTGGCTGAAAATCTCCAGGGCGGCCATGGTCCGCAACAGGGCGGGCAAAACCTCCCCCCACCGCGGAACCGCCTCCGGAGAAGCGAGGGCTTGGCGGAAAAACTCCCACGCCTCCTGGTGGCGCTGTTCCAAGGCGCGCAAAGCGCCGCTGAGGGCCTGAGCTTCGGCCAGCCGGGCCGGTTGCTCGGCATAAATCCGGCGCAGATGGGTGAGGAGGCGATCGGCGGCGGCGAAATCCTTCAGGTCGAGATAAACCAGAGCCCGCCGATAATAAAGTTCGGCCAACTCCTGATCACTCATGGTCCCGGCCAGGGCCCGGTAATAAACCACCGCCGCCTGCTCATAAAGCGCCAGCTCTTCCAGGGCCCTGCCGATCAGCATACGAAGCCTGCCGGGCTGGTAGTGGCGCACGTGCTGGTGCTCATTGATGTAAAGATGATAGACCCGCTCATACTCACCCCGCCGGAGCAGTTCCTCGACCAGAAAAACCAGCAACTCGCCGGTCCGCTTGGGGTCAAATCCGGGCCCCTCCCGGGTGGCGGCATGACGGATATAGGTCCGGGCCTGCTCCAGGGCCTCCTCCAAGTCACCCCGGTCCTTGAGGCGAAGCAGCAAGCCGTAGCGGGCATCCTGAGCAATCGGGTCCAGCCCGTACTGGTCAATGACCGCCAAATAAGGGTAATCGCCGTCCCGGTCGGCGGGATCCCGTAGCGACCGCCATTGCTCCCACTGCCGGGCCTGAGCATCAAGAAACTGGGCCTGGCGGAAGCGGGCCAGAACCACCGCTCGTTCCCCGGCGCCCCCCTCGTCGATAACCCGCTGATAAAGACGCTGGGCCGGGGCTTGTTCGCCCTGCCGGTAATAGCTTTCCCCCAGGGCGAACAGGGCCTCGGTCCGGCGGGGGGATAGGGGCGAGAGGTTGACAAAGCGCCAGAGCTGCTCCCGGGCCTCCTCCTCCCGCCCCAAACGCCCGTTGGCCAGCCCCAGCAGCAACAGCAGCTCGGGGTTTTCCAGGTGATAATCGGGGGGGGTAATCTGTACGATACGCTCCAGGGTGGTCAGAACCAGCAGGTGCTCCCCCCGGGTCTCGTAGGCCTGCCGCAGGCCGAACAAGGCTTTTAGCCTGAGCTCCTCATCCGGCTCCCGGGTCAAATCGTTGAGCAGCGGCACCGCCTCCTCCACCCGGCCCACCTCCAACAGCGTTATGGCCTGCCAGTAGCGGGAGCGGGGCAGCAAGGGGGAATCGGCATAGCGCTGCTCGAACAACCTGAAATAGGTAAGGGCCTCCCGGAAAAAACGCATCCGGAAATAGCTGATTCCAATCTCCAGATAGGCCTCGTCACGATGGCTGGCGTCGGGATATTCGGTGCTGTAACGATGAAAAAGATCACGAACCCGTTCCCAGTCGGGATCCGCTTCCTGCTCGGCGGCCTTACGAAGCATCTGGGCGGCCCGCCACAGGGACTCCTCGGCAAATTCCGAGCGGGAAAACTCCCGGTGCAGGCGTTCAAAATTGCTGGCAGCCTCAGCCCATCTCTCCTCAGCGGCGGCGGCGGTGGCCCGCTCCCAGAGACCGCGGACGGAGAGCCTTTCCTGGCTGGCTGCTCCGGCGGTGGCCAGCAGCAGGAGCACCCCCAGCAGCAGCGCCGGTGCCAAAAAACGGGCCGCGGGCGGGAGCAAGGTCGAGATGGCGGTCCAGTCAGACTTTTGACACATCTTGGGGCTCGCCCAGGTTGTAGCGCTTCATCTTCTCCAGCAGGGTGGTACGATTAACATTGAGCAGCTTGGCGGCGCGGTTCTTGACCCAACCGGTTTGCTCCATGGCCCTGACAATCAAAACCTTCTCGAATTCAGCCACCCGCTCGCTCAAAACAAAACCGCTGGGGGGGATCTGCCAGCTGCCCGAACCGGGATCGTCGCCGACCACGGCCGCCGCGAACTCGGCGGGCTTACCGACCGGAGTCGCCACATCCCTCGCCGCGCTCTCCGCGCCAGCGGGGACTCGGGAAACCGGCACCGGCCTGGTGGCCAGCAGCCGCTCGGGCAGATCATCAACTCCCAGCTGGCGGCCAGAAGAGAGGATCACCATCCGCTCCACCAGGTTCTCCAGCTCCCGCACATTGCCGGGCCAGGGATAGCCCAGCAGATACTCCATGGCCCGGGGATGCACTCCGCTGATCTTGGTCCGCCGCGAACGGTTGCAGCGGGCGATAAAATGATCGATCAACAACGGGATGTCGGAAGCCCGCTCCCGCAGAGGCGGGGTTTCGATGGGGATTACGTTGAGGCGATAGTAGAGGTCTTCCCGGAAGTTGCCCCGGCTGACCTCCTCCTCCAGGTCACGGTTGGTGGCGGCCACCACCCGGAAATCGGAGACGATGGTCCGGGTTCCCCCCACCCGCTCAAATTTTTTCTCCTGCAAAACCCGCAGCAGCTTGACCTGCAGCATCGGACTCATCTCCGCAATCTCATCGAGGAAGAGTGTGCCCCCGTCGGCCAACTCGAAGCGGCCGGGACGGGTGCGGACGGCATGGGTGAAAGCCCCCCGTTCGTGGCCGAAAAGTTCACTTTCCAGCAGCTCTCCCGGGATTGCCCCGCAGTTTACGGCAACAAAAGGCCCCTGACGACGACCCCCTTCCTGATGCAAAGCCTGGGCCACCAACTCCTTGCCGGTCCCCGATTCCCCCCGGACCAGCACGGTGGTATCGGCATCGGCCACCTTGCGAATCAGGCTGAAAACATGTTTAATTTTATCGCTTGCGCCAATAATGGCCGCGCATCCTGACGTCGTCAACGCTCCGTTATCGATCTCTCCGTCGGTCATCCCCGCCACCTCGGATGCTAAAAAATGTTTATTAATTTCGGAAGTTATGTTTGTATGTCTATACAATAAGGCTCAAAACAGTGTCAATTTTTTTTCACCATGATTATGGTATTCGCCGTGAAACAGAGGTGAACAAGGCTCCTTGTTACCAGATAAGATACCGTTTTAAAAGTAAAAAAATGGACCTGTCAGCAAAATGAACAATTCCGTCCCGGTTTCCGACTTCACGGTTGAATGCCTGAAACTCGGCAAAACCTACCCTCCCGACATAACCGCCCTGCAAAACGTCTCCCTGACCGCCGCCCCCGGGGAGATTCTTTTCGTCACCGGGGTCAGCGGCGCCGGCAAAAGCACTCTCCTTAAGCTGATTTGCCGCCGGGAGTCCCCCAGTGGCGGCATGGTGATGCTGTTCGGCCAAAACCTGGCCCGGATCGGCAGCGCCGAAATGCAGCTGATCCGCCGCCGCATCGGGGTGGCCTATCAGGATTTCCGCCTGCTGCCCGACCTGAGCGTTATGCATAACGTGGCGATGGCCATGGAGGTGGATTATCGCCCCCGCCGCCTTATCCGTCAACGGGTGGGTCGGCTGCTGGAGCAGCTGGGCCTGACCGACAAGGAGCGGCGCCCGGTATCGGACCTCTCCTTGGGAGAGCAGCAACGGGTAGCCGTCGCCCGGGCCGCCGCCAACCAGCCGGCACTCCTGCTGGCCGACGAGCCCACCGGCAACCTGGACGAGAAAAGCGGCGCCTTGGTCATGGCCCTGTTTCGGGAGCTGGCCGCCGCCGGTACCACCGTAATCGCCGCCACCCACGACGAAAAACTCCACCGCGACAGCGGTCACCAAGTGTTGCGCCTGGAGCGCGGTTGTTTAGTGGAAGATACCCGTCATGAAAAAGCGTACTAATCCAATCCCCCAGATCCTGCGCCAAACCGGCAGTAATCTGGCTAAAACTTGGCCGACCCAGATCATGGGGCTGTTCACCGTGATGCTGGCGGTATTGATCTTCTCCTTTTTCCTGCTGGTCCATCTCAATATGCTGGCCACCGGCGCCCGCCTGGGCGAGGAGCTCCGGCTCACCGTCTATCTGGAGCGGGAGATCGAACCGCCTCTGATGGCCCGCCTGGAACAGCAGATTCGCCAGTTCGGCGATATTGCCGAGGTTCGCTACACCTCCCGCCAGGAGGCTTTTGCCCGTTTTGCCGACCAGCTCGGCGAGGAGCGGGACATCCTCGACAATCTGGGCCCCGAATTCCTCCCTCCCTCCATCGAGGTTACCCCCAAACCCAGCCTGCGCAGCCCCGATGACCTTGAACGACTGGCCGCCCATCTGCTGACCCTGCCGGACACCACCCGGGTCCAATACGGCCGGGAGTGGTTGCGGCGCTTCAGCGCCTTCAACCGGGTGCTGCAGGCGGTGGTATTGATCAGCGGGGTGCTGCTGATCCTCAACATGATCTTCACCATCTCCCACAGTACCCGCCTGGCCATGGCCGCCCGCCGGGAGGAGATTGAAATCCTGCGTTTGCTGGGGGCGAGCCGCAGCTACATCAGCATTCCCTTTGTGGCCGAGGGCCTGCTCCAGGGCGGCCTGGGCTCGGGTCTGGGCATGGCCGCCCTCTGGCTCTTTTACCAGCGGATCGGCAATCCGGTGAACGACCCGGGCCTGCTGGGTCTGTTTACCCCCAGCTTCCTGCCCCTCCCGGTGACTGCCGGGATCATTGTCGGCGGCACCCTGCTCTGCGTGGTCAGCAGCCTGCTCGTCGTCAACAAAGCCCTGCGGATCTGAGTCATGGGGCACCGACCGAGCACCCCCCTGCTTTTGCCCGTCGCCTTGCTGGCCCTGCTGCTGGGCCAACTGCCCTTGGCGGCGGAAGAGGCCTCCCTCTACAAACGCCGTCCACCCACCAGCGAAGATTATGCCCGCCAGGGTGAAGATTACACCCGGCAACTGGAACGCCTGCATCAGGATTTGGCGGAACAGGAGGGCCTGGCGGTGGAAGCCTGGCAACGGGAGCAAAGTCTGCTGGCCGAACTGGCCCAGCTTGATCATGAGGTAACGGTCCGCCAGGAGCGCCAGGGGGAGTTGGAGGAGCAGATCGTCCGCCAACGGGAGCTGATCGCCCGGCAGAGAGCGGAGCTGGACCAGGCCCTGCTGGAGCTCAACCAAGCCGAGGAACACCTCCGGGCCAGACTGGCCGCCGCCTACCGTATGGGGGCCACCGGCCTGCTCAATATTCTCTTTTCCGCCCAATCACTGCCGGAGCTGCTTACTTTCCAGGAAAGTTTTCACCATATAATCGAACATGACCGTCACAGTTTCGCTCGCTATCGGCAAAACATCGCCAATCTGGAGGAAGCCGGCCAGATGCTCGACCGGAAACAGGCGGAACTGCTGGCCATCAGCGAAGCGCTGCAACGACAGGAGGAGGAGCTCCAGGAAGCTCGCGACCAACATGCCGCCCTGCTGCGGAGGGCGCAGATTGAGAAGCAGCTTTACCAGCGGGCTCGCCAGGAGATCGCCCAGGCCACCGAAAAACTGCGGGCCGCCCTGACCGATCTCCAGGCCCGAATGGAGGTCGAAGCGGCGGCCCAGCGCCTGCGGCCCACGCCATTCACCGGAGATTTCGCCGCCCTGCGCGGCCGCCTGGTACCGCCGACCAGCGGTCCCATCCTGAGCCGCTTCGGCCAAAAGGAGATAGCGAGCCGGTCGTCCGCCCTGCCCCGGGACCCCAGCAAAGGGATCACCATCGCCGGCGCTCCCGGGGCCGGCGTTTACGCCCTGGCCCGGGGAACCGTCGCCTTTGCCGATAATGTCGAGGATTACGGCAAGACGGTAATTATCGATCACGGCAATGAATACTTCAGCCTGGTGGCCGGACTGGGCGATATCCTGACCCTGCCCCGGGCGGAGGTGCGGCAGGGAGAAATTATCGGTCGCCTGAAGCATGACACCGGAGAGGGGACCGCCGCCGGACCGGTACTCTATCTGGAGATCCGCTGGGGCCTGCGGCCCATTGATCCCCTCCCCTGGCTCAGAGGTCAATGACCGGCCGCGGCGGGCGGCCATTGGGAATGATAAAACATTGTCGAAACGGCACCAACGTGCTACCCTGTGAGCGTTTTAAGTAATCTTTATTCAATTACACATCGAGACCTCTCCATGAAAAATCCCCGCAACCTGGCAGCCAAACTATCCCTGCCCATCCTGGGCGCCCTCCTGTTTCTGGTCATCGCGGTCTGGCAGTTGCCCGACGGCGTGGCCGGCAAATCGCAACAGGGCACCTACCGTCACCTGGAAACCTTTGCCAACGTCCTCCATATCGTGCAGCAGAGCTATGTGGAGGAGATCGACGCCGAAGAGGCGATCCAGGGGGCGATCCGGGGCATGTTGCAAACGCTGGACCCCCACTCCTCCTTCCTGCGGGCCGACGACTTCAAGGAACTGCAGATGGAGACCAAGGGTACCTTCACCGGAATCGGGATTGAGATCTCGATGCGGGAGGGGGTGTTGACGGTGGTTTCCCCCATCGAGGGGACCCCGGCCTTCCGCCAGGGGTTGCGGGCGGCGGACCGGATCGTCCGGATCGACGGCGTCTCCACCAAGGATATCTCCCTGATGGAGGCGGTAAAAAAGCTGCGGGGGCCCAAGGGAACCGAGGTGGTGGTCTCAATCATGCGAGAGGGCTGGACGGAGTTCCGCGATATCACCATCGTGCGCGACGTGATCCCGATCCACAGCGTCCGCAGCAAGTGGCTGGAGCCGGGCTACGCCCACATCCGGATCTCCAACTTCCAGGCCAAAACAACCCGCGACTTCCGAACCGCTTTGGAGGAGCTGCACAAAGAGCAGGAGGTAAAGGGTCTGGTGCTGGACCTGCGCAACAACCCCGGCGGCCTGCTGGACCAGGCAGTGCAGTTGACCGATGTTTTTCTGGAGCGGGGAATCATCGTCTCCACCAAAGGACGGATCCGGGAGCAGAACATGGTTTTTGAGGCTACCGGCAACGGCCCGGCCTACCGCTTCCCCATCGTGGTGCTGGTCAACGAGGGCAGTGCCAGCGCCTCGGAGATCGTGGCCGGCGCCCTGCAGGATCACCAGCGGGCCATGATCATCGGCACCCCCACCTTCGGCAAGGGCTCGGTGCAGACTATTATTCCCCTCAATGACGGCGCCGGCCTGCGTCTGACCACCGCCCGTTACTACACGCCCAGCGGGGTATCGATTCAGGCCAAGGGAATCACCCCCGACGTGGAGGTGCGCAATGACGATCCCGCCCTCCTGGAGAGCCGTAACGGGGCCCAGTCTCCCCACCAGATCCTCCGGGAACGGGACCTGCCCCACCACATCGATAACGATACCGACGCTAAGGGGCAGAAACAGGAGAGTAATGGGGAGGAGGAAGAACTGCTGCTGCAGCTGGCTCGAGACCGTCAGCTCCAGTCGGCCCTGATGCTGCTCAAGGGGGTTCAGATCTTCGGACAGAGGTAATCGTTCAGCAGCACCGCATCTTCGGGCGATCAGCCAGGCTTACGTACACGGGGTACGCGGCGCTTGGCCGCTTGCCCGAACCTGCGGCACTGCTTAACGATTACAGCCCGTTAAATCGA
>DSDS01000173.1 GCA_011048585.1 Desulfurivibrio alkaliphilus
AAGGCGGCGACGGCTCCGCCGCTACCTAGGTAATCGTTCAGCAGCACCGCATCTTCGGGCGATCAGCCAGGCTTACGTACACGGGGTACGCGGCGCTTGGCCGCTTGCCCGAACCTGCGGCACCGCTGAACGATTACAGCCCGTTAAATCGACAAGTTGTTGACCATGGTGAACGGATACCTACCTAGAAACAGCCCAGCTGACACTGGGTGATCCGGATGTTCAATTTGTCCACCAGAGCCCCGATCTCCCGGGGAGAGAGCCCCAGTTCACTGGCAATCGCCTTGGCGGCAGAGCATGATATCCGGTTTTCCTGGGATTTCATCCTAATTTTTTCCTCCAGCTGACGATCGCCCAGCTGACGATCGCCGTCGGCGGGCAGGGGAATGACGTCGTTATGGGCGCATCTTTTACTACGGGCGGCACGTTTCATGGCAATAGTCCTTTCAACGGGGAAGATAACCCTGGTTTACGGCCAGCAGATCCAGAAAGAGGGTATTGGCATATTCCAGCAGATGCCGGTCGGCCAGGCGGGGCACATCCTCGCGCTGGTCAAAGGTTTTGAGATACCCCCGGCACTTGTCGCAGCAGTAGATTTTGTATCCCGGGGACTGTTCCGGAATCAAATAACTTAAGAGATCGAAGTCCTTGTTGTCGCAGAAGCTGCACCCCATCCGCTTAAAGGCCCAGCTCAGGTCGCAATGGATGCAGATCAGGTAGCGGCGTCCATGCTCACGTTCATTGAGCAGGGCGAAGTCCGCTTCCCGACCGCAGATGGGGCAGCGGCGCCGTTCGTTGGTCACCAGCCCCTTGAGCGCCCCCCGGTAATGCTGGGCGGCCCAGCGCCGCCGCGGAGTCGCCGCCCAATGGGCCAGTTGCACCAGGGCGTCACCATCCAGCTGGTGGGTTCCGGCCCATTGCAGCAGCTTCTCCTCCAGGTCGGTCATTGATTCCCGCCAGAATTCCGGGGCAAACTCCCCCCGGGCCAGGGCCGTGTCCAGGGCCAGGGCCAGGGGGTCGGTCGGGGCGTTGGCGGCCAGCACCCGGGAGATCATCAGGAAGTTGGCGGCCAGGTCCTCGGGCTCATGGGGAACGAAGCCCTGCTCCTCCAGGGAGGGGCTCTCCGGCCGCAGCTGGAGAATTGCTTCTCCAGCCGCGGGGTTGCCGGGAAAAGGCAGGGCCTGCAGGTCCTGCAGTCGCCGACTTACCAGTTCATCCAGTTGCCGGTAGTAGGAGAGCAGGGCCGGCGGGGTTTCCGGTATTACGTTGTTTGCCAGCAAGTTCAGTTACTCCTTTTTCCTTTAGGGGCGGCTTTGTAAACCTCCTGGTACCACTGGCCGTGGTTCTCCTGCATATACTTCTCCGACACATCACCGTTGATCATGGCCCGGATCGCCTCGTTGGAGATGGGGTTGAGCAGGGCCAGGTAGATGTGGCCGATGGCCGAGGCGCTGCCGATGGCCATGAACAGCGCGTGCAGGGGATACATGATCGGCGGCGGCGAGGAGCTCAGCCACATAAAGAGGCCGGTGGTGATCATCACCACCCCGGAGATGATCTGGATCAGGGAATTGATCTTTTCCCCGCCGTTATAGAATCCTTGGGGCGGAATCTTCTTCTTGACCCCCACAAACTTGGCGGGGAAGGTTTTCAAAAAGGCGATATCAGCCTCGGTAAAAGTGAAAACCTCGCCCAGCCAGGCGGTTACCTCGCGGGGCCGCATCAGGATAGGGATAAGCACCGCCATGATCAGGAATACCGCCGCCACCCGGTGGACCACCATCGCCCCTTCCAGACTGCCGAAGAGGGGGATCATCCAGTCAAGGGCGCTGCCGTAAATCATGTAACCGGTGACGGCCAGGGTAATAAAGCTGAGGGCGTAGAGCCAGTGACTGACCCGCACCACCGCGCTGAATCTTCTAACCATCCTGGGCTTACTCATCTTTATACCCTCCTTCTTCCAGTTTGGCGCTCTCTTCCAGCTTCATCGCGTTACGCCGGGAAATGATGAAAGCCAGGCCGGTGGCGGCCAAGCTGGCACCAAGAATGGCGTTGCCGAAGGGGTGAACCGCCTGTTTCCAGATGCCCAGGGAGGCGGGGAGGCGCGGGTCCTCCGGCAGGCCATAGTTGGATGGTTTGTCCGGGAGTACGTAGATGACTCCCAGACCGCCCAGCTCGTCGCGTCCGTAGATCCGGGCATTGGGATAGAGCTTTTTCGCTTGGGCCAGACGCTCGTCGGCCAGGCTGGCCATGTCGTCCCAGGTGCCGTAAACGATGGCCCGGGGGACACAGGTTTTGGCGCAGGCCGGTTCCCGCCCGTTGGTGATCCGGTCGTAGCAGAAAGTGCATTTGCGCATCTTCTTGGCGGCTTCGTCGATTTTGGGGATGCCGAAGGGGCAGTGGACCGTGCAGTAGCCGCACCCGATGCACTTTTCCTCGATATGGCGGATGGTGCCGTTTTCTTCCCGGACCAAAGCCCCGTTGGGACAAGCTTTGAGGCAGCCGGCGTCGCCGCAGTGCATGCAGGTTTTTTTGCGGAAATGCCACTCGAAACCGGTGTTTTTCTTCTCCTCGTAGAATTCGATCATGGTCCAGCGGCCGGGGGAGAGATCGGCGTGGGACTGGTAGCTGCCGGTGGCGGGGCCGATCTCGCCGGGTAGCTGATTCCAGCGCTTGCAGGAGACCTGGCAGCCCCGGCAAGCGGTACAGCGGGTTATGTCGATCAGTCGAGCCATTCTGGTCATGATGTCACCTTCCTTACATCCACGAGGAATGCCTTGTATTCAGGAATTGAGGTGTTGGCGTCACCGACGTGGGGGGTGAGGTTGTTGGCGATATCGCCGGTGACCAGCCCCTGGTAGCCGAAGTGCCAGGTCATTCCGATCTGGTGGACCGGCTTGCCGTTGATCTGGAAAAGCCGGGCCCGGGGAGTGACCATCGCCATGGCCCGTACCTGGCCCCGGGCGGAAAAGACCTCGATAATCTCACCGTTTTTGATTCCTCGTTCCTTGGCCAGCTCCTCGCCCATCTCGACAAAGGCCTCCGGCATCAGTTCCGCCAGCCAGGGCATGTTGCGGCTTAGAGACCCGGAGTGCCAGTGCTCGCAGACCCGCCAGGTGGAGCAGATGATCGGATACCGGCCCACCTCGCCCACTACCTTGCTGCCGGCGGCGCCGGCATAGTGGGCGGGATTGTTCTGGCGCTTGTTGAACACGTTGTGGGTGGGGCTTTCCACCGGTTCGTAGTGCTCCGGCAGCGGCCCGTCATTGAGCCCGCCGATGGCGAACAGGCGGGATTCCCGCTCGGTGAGCATGATGAAAGGTTTCTTGCCCAGAGGGGCGTCCGGGGCCATGGTGGGGGCGAAGTCGGGCACATCGTAACCGGCCCAGCGGTTGCCGTCCCACCAGATGTATTTACGCTCCTCCGACCAAGGCTTGCCGTCGGGGTCGGCGGAGCAGCGGTTGTAGATGATCCGGCGGTTGGCCGGCCAGGCAAAGCCCCAGCCGGGGTGGGCCCCCCAGTCTCCGGGATCGTCCAGGACACGGCTTTGGGTCCGGTTACCATGCTCCTCGGTGTACATTCCCGAGTAGATCCAGTTGCCGCAGTCGGTGGTGCCGTCATCCTGAAGGGCCCCGAAACCGGGCACCAGCTTGCCGGTGGTCAGGTTGCGGCCATTGATCTCCCGCATCACCGCATCGATGAATGCGGTCTGGCTGGCGGCGGGATCGGGGTAATTCCAGGTCAGGGTCTTGATCGGCAGATCCTTCTCCTGGTTGCTGGAGGCATAGAGAGCTTTGATCCGCTTGACCAGCCGGTCGATGATAAAGGATTCCTGGCGGACATCGCCGGGGCCGTCCACCGCCTTCCAGCGGTATTGGAGCAGTCGACCGCTGTGGGTGACGGTCCCCTCCTTCTCGAGGAAGGTGGTTACCGGCAGTAGGAAGACCTCGGTGTCGATCTTGCCGGGATCGGCTCCCGGCCGCTTCCAGAAGGTGCTGGTTTCGTTTTCGAAGGGATCGAGGCAGATCAGCCACTCCAGGTTCTCCATGGCCTTGCTCTCCAGCCTGGAGTTGGGTCCCGCCACCACCGGATTCTGCCCCCAGACAAAGAGCCCCTTCAGGTCCTGGCCGGCGTGGAGCTGTTCAAACAGCTGCATGTGGGAGTAGTTTTTGCCGGCTTGGGCCTTGGGCAGGAAGTCATAGCGGAAGTCGTTGTCCTTCCGGGCCTCGTCGCCGTACCAGGCCTTGAGCAGGCTGGCGATCCACTTGGGCCGGTTGCTCCAGTAGGAGGGGGCGGCCGGGGTGGTGGCGTTGTAAGCGGTCAGGTCGGGCTGGCCGGTGGTGGGGCAGGGCATGTAGCCGGGCAGCAGGTGGAAGAGACAGGCCATGTCGGTGGAGCCCTGGACGTTGGAGTGGCCGCGCAGGGCGTTGACCCCGCCGCCGGGCAGCCCGATGTTGCCCAACAGGGTTTGGATAATGGCCATGCAGCGCACATTCTGGGAGCCGGAGGTGAACTGGGTCTGGCCCATGGCGTAGAGAATCGAGCCCGCCTTGCCGGGTCGGCCGGTGGAGGTGAACAGCTCGTAAACCTCCTCCAGTTTGTCCATGGGGGCTCCGCAGGTTTGGGCCACCGTCTCCAGGTTGTAACGGGAGTAGTGGTGTTTCATCAGCTGCAGGACGCAGCGGGGATGCTTGAGGGTGAGATCCTTGCGGACATTGCCCTCGGCGTCCCGCTCATACTGCCAGCTGCCGCGGTCGGTGTAAGCGCGTTTGCCTTCGTCGAAACCGTTGTAGAGGCCGGTTTCGGGATCGAAGGTGAACCCCTCCTTGATCAGGGAGGCGGCGTTGCTGTAGTGGGCGATAAACTCCCGGTGATAACGCTCTTTCTCCAGAATATAGTTGATCATCCCGCCGTAGAAGGCGATGTTGGTGCCGCTGCGGATCGGGCAGTAGAGATCGGACCGGGCCGAAGTCCGGGTGAAGCGGGGATCGACATGGATAATCTTGGCGCCGCGCTTATCACGGGCCTGCTGCAGCCAGGAAAATGAAACGGGATGGTTTTCAGCGGCGTTGCTGCCGCAGATCAGGGCGACATCGGTGTTCTTGAAGTCGACCCAATGGTTGGTCATTGCGCCCCTGCCAAACGTGGCCCCCAGACCGGCGACCGTGGAGCTGTGTCATATCCGGGCCTGGTGTTCGATGTAGGTCACCCCCAGGCCCCGCATAAACTTGGTGATCAGGTAGAGATCTTCATTGTTGAGAATGGAACTGCCCAGACTGCCGATGGCCTCGGTGCGATTGACGGTGACATCCCCGGCGGTGGTCTGGAAGCTCTCGTCCCGGGTTTTCTTGACCAGGTGAGCCATCCGGTTGATCGCCCAGTCCCAGGACTTGACCTCCCACTGGGAGGCGCCGGGGGACCGGTAGAGAACGCTGGTCACCCGCTGGGGGTTATCATGGGTTTGCTGAACGGCGGCCCCTTTGGAGCAGTTGGAACCGCGGTTGCTGGGGTTGTCGGGATCGCCTTCGGTGTGGACCAGCTTGCCGTCCATCACCTGGGCGATCACCCCGCAGCCGCCGGAGCAGAAGCAGCAGACCGAAGGGTATTCCCGGGCGCGGGCGATCCTGATCTGGGTGGTTGCCGCCTGGGCTTGACTGACATCGAGGCCCAGGCCGCCGGCCACCGCCGCCGTGCTCCCGACCCCCGCCAGTTTCAGCAGGTTTCTCCGTGACAATCTCATGGGTTCCGGCCTCCTTGGAATGTGATGATGATTCATCGGTAAAATTTGAATCGCGGTTCTCTCCCCCCTGAACTCATCAGGCGCGCTGGCCTGAAACTATTAGGTCATAGTTTGCAATAATTGCGCCACGGAGGTGGCTATCGGGACCTTGGGCCGTGTTTACGTAAAGTTAACCCTGGATTGCGGTTGCCGGTTGAGCATCGTTGGTTGAAAATATTGTATAAATATGATGCAAGCTGTATGGTTTTGAGACAGTTTGGCCGTTGAGCCGGAAGTGCCACAGCCATGGAGGCGCAATGAGACCGAAGGTTTATATCTGTGACGATGAAGAGGGGATTCTGCGCTACCTGCGCAAGACCCTGGCCGAGCTGGGTTATGATGTCAAGACCCGCACCTCTCCCCTGGCTTTGCTGAAGGAGCTGTCCGAGGAGGAGGAGGAGGGGGGAGTGGTGCTGCTGGATATCCGGCTGCCGGAGATGGACGGTCTGGAGCTGCTGGGCCGGGTGAGCGCCAAACGGCCCGACCTGGGGGTGATCATGATGACCGGTTACGGCACCATCGATTCGGCGGTGGAGGCGATCAAGCGGGGCGCCTTTGACTACCTGACCAAACCCTTTCCCGAGGAACGGTTGACGGCGGTGATCCAACGCTGTCTGGAGCGCCAGGGTTTGCTGGCTGAAAACCGGGCCTTGAAAAACGATCTCCGCCAGCAGTTGGCCCCCGATCAGATCGTTTTTAAAAGCCGCCGTTTCGGTGAAGTCTATGAGCTGGCCCAACGGGTGGGGGCCAGCGATCTCAACGTGTTGCTGCTGGGTGAGTCCGGCACCGGCAAAGAGTTGGTGGCCGCCGCCATCCATTACGCCGGCCCCCGGGCGGAACGGCGCTTTCTGGCCCTCAACTGCGCCGCCCTGACCGAGACCCTGCTGGAAAGCCAGCTTTTTGGCCATCTGCGGGGGGCCTTCACCGGGGCGGACGAGAGCCGCAAAGGGTTGCTGGTTGAGGCCGATGGCGGCACCCTGCTCCTTGACGAGGTGGGGGAGTTGAGCCCGGCCCTGCAGGCCAAGCTCTTGCGGGTGCTGCAGGAGGGCGAGTTCATTCCGGTGGGCTCCACCAAGCCCCAGAGGGTCGATGTACGCTTTATTGCCGCCACCAACAAGAATCTCGCCGAGATGGTGGCGGCCGGGACCTTCCGGGAGGATCTCTACTACCGGCTCAATGTCTTCTCCCTGCAACTGCCGCCCTTACGGGAGCGCCCCGAGGATGTTCAGGTCCTGGCCGGCCACTTTCTGCGCCGGGCCGCGGTCCGCTCCGGCCATCCGGTCCGGGAGCTGGCTCCCGACGCCCTGGCGGCGCTGAGTAAATATGAGTGGCCGGGCAATGTTCGTGAACTGCGGAACGTCATTGAACGCGGCCTGGTTCTTGCCCGGGGGGATAAACTCACCGCCGCCGATCTCCCCCTTCATCTCACCCGGCCGGGCAATGGCGAAGATAACGGCGGCGCCGCCCCCCTGACCCTGGCCGACGCCGAGCGGCTCCAGGTCGCCCGCATCCTGAAACGCACCGGCTGGAACAAGAGCCGGGCCGCCCGGCTGCTCGATATCACCCGCAGTACCCTGGACCGAAAAATTTCCGATTACGGTTTAACCCCCGATCAACCATAGCGAGGAAGCGCCCATGTCCTTTGTCCGCCGGCTTGTCTGCCTGTTGTTGTCCGGGGGGATCCTGCTCCCGGTCGCGGCGGCCGGTGAGCTGGCCCTGGGAATGTCCACCGCGCTGAGCGGTCCCACCGCCGAACTGGGGATTGCCATGCGCGACGGGGTGCGTCTGGGCCTGGAGCGACTTAATCGGGAGGGAGGGGTCAACGGGCGGGAGGTGCGGCTGCTGGTTCTGGATGACGGTTATGAGCCGGCCCGCACCGCTCCCAACATGCGCCGATTGATCGAGGAGGACAGTGTGCTGGCGGTGGTCGGCAATGTCGGGACCCCCACGGCGATTGCCTCGCTGCCCTTGATCAGGGAGCGCCGGGTCCTGTTTTTCGCCCCCTTTACCGGGGCCGGGGTGCTGCGCCAGCAGCCGCCCGAGCGTTATGTCATCAATTTCCGGGCCAGTTACGCTGACGAGATCGAGGCGATGGTGGCCGCCCTGGTGGAGGAGGCCGGGCTGGCGCCGGCCGAGATCGCCTTTTTTACCCAGCGTGACGGTTATGGCGATGCCGGCTACATCGGCGGCCTCAACGCCCTGCGCCGCCACGGCCTGGAGGATGAAAGGCAGGTGCTGCATGTGCGCTATCCCCGCAATACCCTGGCGGTGGAAAACGCCTTGGCCGATCTGCTGCTGGCCGAGCAACTGCCCCGGGCCGTCATCATGGTGGGGGCTTATGCCCCCTGCGCTAAATTTATCGTTTTGGCCCGGCAGGCCGGGCTGGAGAGTCTGTTCCTCAGTGTTTCCTTTGTCGGCGGCAATTTTCTGGCCCAGGCCCTGGGGGAGGAGGTGGGGGGGGTGATCGTCACCCAGGTGGTTCCCCACCCCGAGGATACCCGGTTGCCGCTGGTGGCCGATTTCCACCGCGACATCGCCGACTGGAGTCCGGAGACAGCCCCCAGCTTCGTGGCGCTGGAGGGTTACATCGCCGCCCGGCTGCTCTCTTTGGCCTTGACCAGGATCAGCGGGGAGATGAGTCGGGAAAAACTGATTCAAGCCCTGGAGGGCCTGGGGGATTTTGATCTGGGGCTGGGTCGGCCGTTACGTCTGGGGCCTGACCGGCATCAGGCCAGCAACGAGGTCTGGCCGACCCTGCTTAAGGGGGGGGAGCTGATCCCCTTCGACTGGGCGGAGATCCCTCCCCTGGTTCCGCCGGTTCCGGCCCAAGGTTCGGGGGCTGCGGCGGGGAGGGGCCATGCCGGACCGTAGCCGTCGCCGAACCATCATCGCCCTGGTCTGGGTCCTGGTTTCCATCGGCTTGCTGACCGGGGTGTTGACCAACGGCCTGGTGGGCTGGACCCTGCTGACCTTGAACCGCGAAAGGGTGCAGCTGCTGGAACAGGACCGTCACCTGGGACAGTTGGCCGCCCGTCTCCAGCGCCTGGGGCAGGAGTCCCGGAGAGAGCTTAACCTGATGCTGCTCGGCGGGGCCGGGCCCTCGGCGGAGGGTCCGGTCGCGGCCTTTGCTTCTGCCGTCGGCGACCTGCGGGCGGCAATTTCCGATTATCCCGGGATCGACGCCCTGGGTGATCTGGACGCCGCCGTCGGTCAGCTGACCCGGCTCCACCAAAAGAGCGCCGCCTGGCTGGAGCGCTACCGGCTGGCCGCCGACGATCAGCAGGAAAAGATTACCTTGGGCAAGGTCCGTCTGCTGCTGGAGGAGATGCGGGCGGCGGCCGAAACCCTGGAGGGGCGGCAGCGGTTGGCGGAAGCGATGGCCCTGCGCCGCTGGCGTCAGGCCGCGACCAGTCAGTCCCCCGCCCTGGCCCAGGTTTTCCTGGAACAGCATCTGCGCCAATGGCCCCGAGTCCTCAAGGAGGTCCGGGGAGAGTTGGGCGAGCTTTCCCGGTTGGTGGAGATTCTGGTCGGCGAGGATCAGTTTGATCATCTGGCGGACTTGCGGGACAACCAGCTCAAACAGGTGCTGGAGCGGCTGGAGCGGCAACTGCTCTGGCTGGCGGAAGAGGGGGAGCCCGCCGCCGGACTTGAACCGGGGCAGGTGGCGCAGTTGCGGGAGCTGCTTTTCGGCCGGGGTCATCGGGTGCTGGCCGAATATCAGACGATCCAGCTGGGTGAAGGGGGGCTTTACCGGCTGAGCAGCGAGCTGCTACTCCTGCGCCGTGAACGCGAACTCCTGCAACGGCAAACCCAGGAACTGTTTGCCCGGATCGAACGCTTCTATCCGGTGCTGGCCGATCTGGCCGGGGAACGCAGCGCCGCAATCACCCGCCAGGCGGAAAACCTGTTGAGCCGGGGTCTGTTCAACCTGATGCTGCTCAGCATGCTGGTTCTGGTCGGCTTTCTGGCCTTGGGCTGGCTGATCAGCAGCCGGGTCGAAAATCAGGTCCGGAGCATGGCTCGGCTGCGGCGCCACAACGAGTTGATCCTCAATTCCGCCGGGGAGGGGATCCTCGGGCTGGAGATCGGCGGCAAGGTGACTTTTATCAACCCGGCCGGAGCCCGGCTGCTGGGCGGTGCCCCCGCCGACCTGATCGGTCGTTGTTTCGGCAATATCCTGATCCGCCCGGAAAACGAGCCGGGTGGGTGTGGTTCAAAATCGGAACCCCTGGGTCGGGTATTCGGCCAGGGGCTCAGCGTCCATGTGGACAATCACCGCTTCCAGCGCCTGGATGGCAGCAGCTTTCCCGGTGAATATACAGCCAACCCCATCCGCAACGAGGGGGGAGAGATCGAAGGGGCGGTGATCACCTTCCTTGACGTGACCGAACGCAAACAGGCGGCGGCGGCCCTGCAGCAAACCTGTGCCGAGCTGGACAGCCTTAATCGCAGCCTGGAGGCCAAAGTGGCCGAGCGCACCCGCGATCTGGTGGAGAAAAACCAGGAACTGCTGCGGACCCAGAAGGAGCTGGTCAACAAGGAGAAGCTGGCCGCCGTCGGATCCCTGGCCGCCGGGGTGGCCCACGAGATCAACAACCCAGCCGCCATTATTCGGGGTAACGTCGAGATCTTACGGCGCCGGCTGGACGGCTGTGGTGGCGCGGGAGGGACTGGTCAGGAGGAGGTGCTGGAAATTATTCGCAATATCGAGCGCATTTCCCGGATCACGCAAGGGTTGCTGCTCTTTGCCCGGGAGCAGAGTCAGCCCCCCGCGCCGGCGGAAGCGGTGCGCCTCAACGAACTGCTGGCCGGGATTGTTCAGCGGGCCGCTCACCAGGTGCCCCTGGCCGGGGTGCGGGTCGAACAGGATTTTGTCCCCGATCTGCCCATGATCAAGGCCGATCAGGAGAAGCTGCGCCAGGTTTTTACCAACCTGGTGATCAACGCGGTTCAGGCCATGGAGGGCCGGGGCCGACTGCGGATCAGCACCGCTCGGGCCGGGGATTTTATTGAAGTGGAGGTGGAGGATAGCGGCCCGGGAATTCCCCCGGGACAACGCAATATCATCTTCAATCCCTTCTTCACCACCAAGAAAACCGGAGCCGGCCTGGGTTTGGCGATCTCCTACGGGA